>NZ_DATBMI010000206.1:0-29510 GCF_036554925.1 Pedococcus sp. | reverse complement strand
GTGCCCGAGGCCGACTGGCCCTCGATCAGCCAGTCCTTCGTCGAGAGCCTCGGCCTGACGTGGAACCCGCTCACCACGCAGATCGAGAGCCACGACTGGCAGGCCGAGCTCTACGCCGACGTCGCGCGGTTCAACCGGGTGCTGCACAACCTCTGCACCGACGTGTGGACCTACATCTCGATGGGTTACTTCGCGCAGGTGCGCGGCCAGGGCACCGTCGGGTCGAGCACCATGCCGCACAAGGTCAACCCGATCCGCTTCGAGAACGCCGAGGCCAACCTCGAGGTCTCCAACGCCCTGCTCGACGTGCTCGGCTCGACCCTGGTGACGAGCCGCCTGCAGCGCGACCTCACCGACTCCTCGATGCAGCGCAACATCGGCACGGCCTTCGGCCACTCCCTGCTCGCCCTCGACAACGTGGTGCGCGGCCTCGCCGGCCTCGACGCCGTGCCGTCGGCGATGGCGGCCGACCTCGACGCCAACTGGGAGGTGCTCGGCGAGCCGGTGCAGTCGGCGATGCGGGCGCTCGGCGCCCGGGGCGTGCCGGGCATGGAGGAGCCCTACGAGCGACTCAAGGAGCTCACGCGGGGCCGGCGCATCACCGGTGACGACCTGCGCGCGTTCGTCGCCGGCCTCGGCCTCCCCGACGACGTGGCGGCCCGCCTGTCGGCGATGACGCCGGCCACCTACACCGGAGCGGCCCCCCAGCTCGTCGACTACCTCGGCTGACGGCCCTAGGTGGGGTGCCCCTCGGGCTCGGCGTCGAGGGAGAGCAGGACGTAGGCGTCGGTCGGCTCGGCCTTGCCCTTGAGCTCGAGCGGCCCGAGCGGCTCGGTCACGGCCTCTGGCAGCAGCGCCAGGGTTCCCGGCCCGATCGCGACACCCCCGACCGGGGCCTTCGCCTCGAGCCGGGAGGCCACGTTGACGGTGTCGCCGATGACCGTGTGGGTGCGGCCGCCGCCGGCCCCCAGCACGCTGACGGAGACCTCGCCGCTGTTGACGCCGACCCTGAAGCGTGGCCACCCGGGGTGCCTCGCGGCCACGCGCGCCGTGGTCTCCTGCAGGGCCAGGGCCGCCGCGGCCGCCCGCTGGGCGTGGTCGGGCTGGTCACCCCGCCGGTTGAAGGTCGCCATCAACGCGTCCCCGATGATGCGGTCGATGTCCCCGCCGTGCGCCTGTACCACGGGGGGGATGGCCACCTCGAAGTAGGTGTTGAGCATGGCGGTGACCTCGTGCGGCTCGTGTGACTCCGACCAGCTCGTGAACCCCTGGAGGTCGGCGAAGAGGATGCTCATCTCCCGGCTCCCCGAGACCGTCTGGTCGAGGTACAGGCCGGCGAAGCGCTCCTCGTGCCACTGCCGCTGGGCTCCCCAGGCGACCAGCCCGAAGGCCATCAGCATGAGCACGTGCCACTCCCACCAGCTGAGGTGCCAGTTCGGGGCGAAGACCACCGCGACCATGGCCTCGCCGAGCAGCACCATCGCGGCTGCCATCGCCAGCGGCATCAGCCCACCGCGGCGACGCCACAGGTCGACGTACCGCACCGCGGCCCAGGCGTAGAGGGCGATCGCGAGGAGGGCGAGCGCGCCGAAGGGGCCCGAGGCCCGCTCCGGCGCGGTGGCCTGGAGGGGCGGCAGCCGCGCGAGTGACAGGACCGCCCAGCCGGCCATCAACGCCAGCAGGGCGCTCCGCAGGAGCCGGCACCGCGCGGTCAGCCAGACCCCGCGGGGGCCCTCGAGGTCGATCGCGGAGGCCGCCGCGAACAGCGCCCCGATGCCGAGCCCGACCGGTGTGGCCAGGGAAAAGCCGGCGTTGGGGGTGTCGAGGAGCACCCGCGGTGTGGCGAGGGCGTGCAGGCCGAGGAAGCCCGCGGCAGACAGGAAGGTCAGGGAGACCAGCAGCACCCGCGCGTCGCCACGGAGCAGGGCCGCCGCGCCGGTGCCGTAGGCGACGACGGCGCTCAGGGCCGCCGCCACGAGGACGAGCCAGAAGTGTGCCGGGTCGTGCTGCCACACGATGTCCAGCGCCGGCCGGCGCAGCAGGAGGGTCAGCCCCGCGAGGGGCAGGAGGAAGGCGATGACCGCCGCCACCACCACCGCGGGCCGGGGCTGCCTGCCGGGAGCCGTCGTGGCGGCGCCCGAGGCCGGCGGCGCGTTCACGACGGCCCCCTCACGCCGCCCTCCCCACGCCGGCCCCTGCACGCCGGAGCCTGCACGCCGGAGCCTGCGCACGGGGCCCCTGCACGCGGGCCGCTCGACCACCGACGCCGCCAGACCCGGGCGGTCGTCACGGTGTCCCTGCCACCGCGGCTCCGGAGCGCAACCCCGCGAGGTACTGGTGCAGCTGCGAGACGACCACGGAGCCCTCGCCCACCGCGGACGCCACGCGCTTGACCGAGCCGTGCCGCACGTCGCCGACCGCGAAGACGCCGGGCAGCGAGGTCTCGTAGGGCAGTGGCGCGCGCTCGAGCGGCCACTCCCCGCCCGAGTGCGCGTCGGCGCCGCAGACGACGAAGCCGTGGTCGTCACGGTCCACCTCCTCCGGCAGCCAGCCCGTGTGCGGTTCGGCGCCGATCATGACGAAGAGCCCGTCGGCCGGCACGGGCTGCCGCTCGCCGCTCGCCCGCCGGGCGATCACGACCTCCTGGAGCCAGCCCTCGCCGCCGCCGCCCACGACCTCGGAGTCGAGGTGCACGGTGATGCCGGGGTTGGCCTCGATCTCGTCGACGAGGTAGCGCGACATCCCCTCCTCCAGCGCGGCCGAGCGCACCACGAGCCGCACGTCCGCGGCATACCGCTGGAGGTGCAGGACGGCCTGTCCGGCCGAGTTCCCGCCGCCGAGCACGACCAGGTGGAGCCCGGCCAGGGCCTGGGCCTCGGAGACGCTGGCGCCGTAGTAGACCCCGGCCCCGCTCAGCGCCTCGAGCTCGGGGATGCCGAGGCGGCGGTACGCCACGCCGGTCGCCAGGACGACGGTGGCAGCGCTGACTCGGCCGATCCCCGAGACGTCGGCCTCGAAGCGGTGGTCCAGCCGGCGGATCGAGGTGACCTCACGGGTGAGCAGGAAGTGGGCGCCGAACACCCACGCCTGCTGGTACCCGCGCTGGGCGAGCTCGGCGCCGCTCAGCCCCCGCGAGAAGCCGAGGTAGTTGCGGATGAGCGAGCTCGACCCCGCCTGCCCGCCGAGCGCCTCCCGCTCGACGACCAGGACCCGAAGACCCTCGGAGGAGGCGTAGACCGACGCGGCAAGCCCTGCCGGCCCGGCACCGACGACGAGTACGTCGAACGCCCGGTCCTCGTCCGGCAGGGTGGTGCGGATCCCCCACGCCTCACAGATCTCGGCGTCCGTGGGGTCGAGCAGCACGGTGCCCCCCAGGGCCGGCATCCACACGACGACCGGGCCGGTCAGCTCCTCCGGGTCGCGCATGCCGATGTGGGAGAGCGCCGTGCTGGCCGGGGCGGTGCCACGCTCGAGGAAGGTGTGTGGGATCCCGTTGCGGGTCAGCAGGCTGCGGATGCCGTGTCCGCGCGGCGCGCGCCGTTCCGCCACCACGACCACCTCGCGCTCGGCCGAGGTCACGGTTCGCGACCACTCCTGGACGAACTCGCCGACGGTGCGGTGGAAGAGCTCGTCGTGCTCGGACCACGGCTTCAGCACGTAGTAGTTGATGTCGCCCATCGCCATGGCCCGCAGGATCGCCTCGGCCGTCGGGCGGTCCGACCAGGCGCCCCACGGCACCAGCAGCGCGCGACGGGCGTCCGGGTGCATGGTGCGCACCCGGCTCAGCAGCTCGGCCCCGGCCAGGTCGGGCAGCCACTGGTCGGCGAGCACGGTCGCGACCGGGTCCCCGCGGTTCCGGGCGGCCTCGAGCTGGCCCAGCGCGGCGGCGGCGGTGAGCTCGCCGCGCACCCGGTAGTCGCTGCCGAACCGGCGTGAGAGGTGGGTCTCGATCCGCGAGAGTGCCTCGGGGTCCGCGTCGACGGCGAGCAGCAGTGGGCGGGGCATGGGCTCCTCCAGCCGGTCGGGTCCTCCCTCAGGCTAGGCCGGGAGCGGGCGCACGGGAACCCGCCCGATGGCGTACGGTGCGCTCCGGCGCGGCGGGTACCGTCGGGGCATGGCTGCGCGGATGGCACGGGTGCGGGACGTCACCGACATCGCCTGCTCGCTGCCGGAGGTCGACGTCGCCGGCACCGACGAGCGTCCGTCGTTCGCGGTGCGCGGGAAGACGTTCGTGTTCTTCCGCGGGCCGCGCAAGGACGCCGTCGACCCCGACACGGGCGAGCCGATGGAGGACGTCATCTGCTTCAGCGTCGGGGACCTCGCCGACAAGGAGGCACTCGTCGAGGGTGACGGGCCGTTCTTCACGACGCCGCACTTCAACGGCTACCGGGCGGTGCTGCTGCGCGAGCGCGACCTTCGGCAGGTCACGCGCCAGGAGCTCGCGGAGGTCATCACCGACGCCTGGGCCGCGCGGGCGCCGAAACGCCTCGCCAGGCAGTTCCTCGAGGATTCCGGTCCTCCCGCCCGTTCAGGTCATCCCCCCGGTTCGGGGTGATACCGAGCGCTATGGCGCTCGCAGATACCCCGAACGAGGTGACGCAGCGGCCGAGGTCAGACCGTGACCTTGCCGTTCGGGGTGTCGAAGGTGACCGCCAGCAGCCCGGGGGTGCCGTGCGGGGCGACGAACGAGAAGTCGATCACGGTGGAGGTCCTGTCGGCCGGCAGGTCGAGCCACTCCCGCACCCGGTCGGGGTCGCCGGCGATCTGCAGGCCCTCGATGGTCACGTCGGTGTCGGCCCCGACCGAGGGGTGGCACTCCGGGGTCTTCCACTCGACGAAGAAGGGCAGCTGCGGGTCGGAGATGAGGCCCTTGACGCCGAGCTGGCGCCATTTCAGCTCGGTCCCGTCGGGACGGTGGCGGTTGCCCTCGGCCGACTCGCGGCCGAGCCGCTCCTCGTAGGGCTTGATGTCATCGACACGGACGACCCACCCGAGCCAGCCGCCGCCGGCCTCGGAGCGGGCGCGAACCGCCTGCCCGAACGGGGCCTTGTCGGATGCAGGGTGGTCGAGCACCTCGACGACCTCGACGTACCGCTCGTGCGCCAGCGGGAAGATCACGTTCCGGGTGCCGAACCGCGGGTGGATTCCCCCATCGACCGGCTCGACGCCGATCAGCTTGGCGAGACGCTCAGCAGTCGCCTTCAGGCCGTCGTGCTCGGCGGCGTAGGAAACGTGGTCAACTCGCATGCAGCCATCGTGACACACGCCCAGGGGTGCTCTTGACACAGGGTCGGCGATGCGGCATGGGCCGACCGGGCCTCAGCCTGAAGGGCGCTGGCGACGCTGGCGGACCGCCTCGTAGATGACGACCGCCGCCGACGTCGCCACGTTCAGCGAGTTCGCGCGGCCGGCCATCGGAATCCTCACCCGGTGGTCCGCGGCCTGCAGGACCTCGTCCGTCAGGCCGTACTTCTCGGCCCCCACCGCGACCGCGACCGGGCCCGTGTAGTCCACGTCGGTGTAGTCGAGGTCGGTGTCCGGAGTGGTCGCGACGAGGGCCACGCCCTGCTCGCGCAGCCACGCCACCGTGGCGGCGGTGGTGTCGGTGGCCACCGGGACGGAGAACACGGTCCCCTTGCTGGCCCGCACCAGGTTGGGGTTGCCCCAGTCGGTCACCGGGTCCGCGGCGATGACGGCCTCGACCCCTGCGGCGTCCGCGGTGCGGAGCATCGCCCCGAGGTTGCCGGGCTTCTCGACGCCCTGGCAGAGCAGGGTCAGGGCGTCCGGGCCCACGGTGAGGTCCGCGCACGTGCGGGTGACGGAGTCGACGACCGCCAGGAAACCGTCCGGCCCCTCGCGGTAGGCCACCTTCTCGAAGGCGCCGCGCCCGAGCTGCACGGTGTCGGCGCCTCGTCCGGCGACGGCGGTGACCACAGGAAGCTGCTGGCCGGCGTCGAGCATCAGCTCGGGGCAGTAGTAGAGCGTTCGCGGCACCACACCGGCCTCGAGGGCCAGCGAGAGCTCCTCGAAACCCTCGATCAGGGTGAGGCCCGTCTCCTCACGGGAGCGGCGGCGGCGCAGTGCGACGAGGCTCTTCAGCCGCTGGTTCGACGGCGAGGTGATGATCAGGTCAGACATGGCGGCCCCAGCATGTCACTAGTCGAGCCAGAACAGGCTCTGCCCGTGCGGGCCGGTCCACGCCTTCGGTACTCCGTCGAGCGCGAGCAGGAAGCTGTCGGGGCGCGGGGCCGCGGCGGCGGGCACCCCCACGAGGCCCTCGAGCACGGCGGGTGCCTCGTTGGCCAGCCAGTGGCCCGGCAGCGCGGAGACCACCTCGGCGAACCGGCAGCGCTGCTGCGGGTCGGCGTAGGCCAGCACCGCGCTGTGGAACACCACGAGGGTCGCGTCGGCCGGCGCCCGGGCGGCCAGCGCGGGCAGGTCGTCGACGAGGTCTCCGCGCACGAGCAGGGGCGGCTGCGCGCGCAGGACCTCCGCGGCCGCGCGCAGCCGCCGTCGGCGCTCCTCGTGCTCGGGCCACACCAGCGCCTCCAGCCACCGCAGGTCGTCGTCGGTGGTCACGTCGAGCGGGTTGAGGTCGAGCCCGGCGCGCCACACCACCTCGGGCAGCCGGGCCGGCAGGGGGACGTCGTTCTCCAGCGAGCAGGCGAGGGTGGGCTGCGCCCCGGTGCCGCCCACGATGGTCCCGTCGTAGTCGTAGCGGTAACGGTCCGGGTAGAGGCACAGGCCCGCCGAGGCGCCGACCTCCAGCAGGGCGAGCGGGCCGGGTATGCCGGCCATCAGCGGAAGCAGCGTGGCACACCGCGCGGCCTCGTTGGTCTGGGTGCCACGGGAGAGCATCTCGGCACTCACCTCGGGCCAGCGCGCGGCGGCCCAGGCGGTGAAGGCCGCCGGGTCGTGGACGGGACCGTCCAGGAGACGACCCACCCCGAAGAGGAGGTTCGGTTGGCGCTTGCCCGGCGGCAGGGTGTCCAGGAGGTCCAGCAACGCCGGCGCCCCGGCCACGTGGCGGGCCAGCTCCACATAGGTCGGCGAGCTGCCCCGCGCCTCGACGTCCGCGAAGCGCTGGTACCCCTGCGCCGTCGACATGCGGCAACCCTGCCAGACGCGCCCGGGCGCGGGGCTACGCGAGCAGCGAGCGGAGCACCGGGACCAGGCCGTCCTCGTCCACGTGCCCGGTCACCTCGTGCGCCACGGCCTTGACCTCGGCAGGCGCATTGCCCATGGCGACGCCGCGAGCCGCCCACTGCAGCATCTCGAGGTCGTTGCGCTGGTCGCCCACGGCGACCGTGAACATCGGCTCGACCCCCAGGCGGCGGCGCAGGGTCTCCAGCGCCGCGCCCTTGGAGACACCCTCGGGGTTGATGTCCATCCAGGCGGTGAAGCCGATGCTGTAGTTCACCTCGTGCAGGCCGATGCGCTCGGCGAGCTGCTCGAACTCCTCGCTGGTGCCGGTGGGGCTGCGGAAGGTGACACGGGTGACCGGGTCTGCCACGAGCTCCTCCCACGGCACGACCCGCAGCTCGCCGTCGAGCTCGCCGTCGGGGAACGGCCCGCTGAGCTTGAAGCCGACCCCGAGCTCCTCCACCGCGATCACGGCGTCCGGCCACGAGTCGCGCAGCAGGGCCAGCGCGGGCGCCGGGTCGAAGGTGACCGTCTCCAGGATCTGGTAGCCCTGGGGCTCGTCGGGGTCGAGGGCGAGGGTGACCGCACCGTTGGAGCACACGGCATACCCCGTCATCAGCCCGAGCTCGCAGAGCACGGGCATCGTCGCCACCAGGGAGCGCCCGGTGGCCACCACGATGTGCACGCCCGCCTCGGCCACATCGCGCACCGCCTGGCGCACCGCCGGGCGCAGCTCGCCGGCGTGGGTCAGCGTCGTGCCGTCGAGGTCGAGCGCGATCAGTCGCTCCGTCATGGCTCCCCCTCGGTCAGAACAGTGGGGGAACGAATGTACGTCAGCGTCCCCTGTCGCGTACTGCGGTCCGGGATGAGCGGCCCCTGGCCTAGACCGGCTTGAGCACCTCGAGACCGAGGAAGGGCCGCAGCGCCTGCGGCACCACGACGGACCCGTCGGCCTGCTGGTGGTTCTCGAGGATCGCCACGAGCCAGCGCGTGGTGGCCAGGGTGCCGTTGAGGGTCGCCGCGGTCTGGGTGCCCTTCTCGGTGCGGTACCGGGTGTTCAGCCGGCGCGCCTGGTAGGTCGTGCAGTTCGACGTCGAGGTCAGCTCGCGGTACCTGCCCTGGGTCGGCACCCACGCCTCGCAGTCGTACTTGCGGGCCGCCGGGCCACCGAGGTCACCCGCCGCCGTGTCGATGATGCGGTAGGGCACCTCGATCTTGGCGAGCATGTCCTTCTCCATGTCCAGCAGCCGCTGGTGCTCGGTCACCGCGTCCTCCGGACGGCAGTAGACGAACATCTCGAGCTTGTTGAACTGGTGGACGCGGATGATCCCGCGGGTGTCCTTGCCGTAGGACCCGGCCTCGCGGCGGTAGCAGGTGGACCACCCGGCATACCGTTTGGCGCCGTCGGAGAGGTCGAGGATCTCGTCGGTGTGGTAGCCGGCGAGCGCGACCTCGGAGGTGCCCGTGAGGTAGAGGTCGTCGGCCTCGAGGCGGTAGACCTCGTCGGCGTGGGCGTCGAGGAAGCCGGCGCCGCCCATGACCTGCGGGGTGACCAGCGTCGGGGTGATCATCGGGACGAACCCGTGCTCGACGGCCTGGGCGAGCGCGAGGTTCATCATCGCGATCTCGAGGCGGGCGCCGACGCCCTTGAGGAAGTAGAAGCGCGAGCCGCCGACCCGGGCGCCGCGCTCCATGTCGATCGCGTCGAGCGCCTCACCGAGCACGAGGTGGTCGCGCGGCTCGAAGTCGAAGGTGCGCGGCTCGCCGACGGTCTCCAGGACGACGTAGTCGTCCTCGCCACCGACCGGGACCCCGGGCTCGATGACGTTGCCGATGCGTCGAAGCAGGGTGTCGAGCAGCTCCTCGGCCTCGGACGCCGCGGCCTGCAGCGACTTGACCCGGGCGGCCATCTCCTTGGTCTGGGCGAGCAGCGCCTGTTTGGCCTCACCCTGCGCCTGCGCGACCTGCTTGCCCATCGACTTCTGCTCGGCCCGCAGCCGCTCGAACTCGGTGAGGGAGGAGCGGCGCCGCTCGTCGGCCGCGAGGATCTCGTCGACGACCCCGTCGTCCTCGCCCCGGGCCCGCTGCGAGGCGCGGACCCGGTCGGGGTCCTCGCGCAGAAGCTTGATGTCGATCACCGGGCCAGCCTATCGGGGGCCGGCAGCACGAAATCCCTCGCTGCCGCCAGTCCCCTGGTGCGAGACTGACGGTGCCTTCACGGGAGATGAGTGACCGGAGCCCCCATGCCCTCTGTCCCCACCCTGCTCGCGTTCTCCGCGGCGGCCGCGGCGCTCGTGCTGCTGCCCGGGCCCAACCTGCTCTACATCATCAGCCGCGGCATCGCGCAGGGCCGCCGGGCGGCGCTGGCCTCGACCCTGGGCGTGACCGCCGCGACCGCGGTCTTCGTCGCGCTGACCGCCTTCGGCCTCACCGCCCTGATCTCCTCCTCCGTCGTGGCGTTCTCCGTCGTCAAGTACGCCGGCGTCGCGTACCTCGTCCACCTCGCGGTGCGGGAGTTCCGATCCCACGGGAGGTTCCGGCTGGAGCAGCCCGCACCGGTGAGCTCCCGGCGGGCCTTCGCGGACGCGTTCGTCGTGGGGATCACCAACCCGAAGGTCGCGCTGTTCTTCCTCGCCTTCTTCCCCCAGTTCGTCCACGCGGACGCCGGGCCGGTCGCCACGCAGGTCCTCGTCCTCGGCGCGGTGTTCGTCGCGATCGGGCTCACGTTCGACTCGACCTACGCCCTGGCGTCGGGCGCCATCGGCGGCTGGCTGGCCCGCCGCCCTCGGGTCATGAGCCGCAGCCACTACGTCAGCGGTGCGGTCTACCTGGCGCTCGGTGGGGCGGCTCTGCTGACCGACGGCTCCCGGCGCGCGTAGGGCCGGGCGGCGATGGACACCGCGACCCAGCTGGTCTTCCTCGCCGTCGTCGCCGGGCGCTTCCTGCTGCCCCTGCTCATCCCGCGCTTCCCGCTGCCGGCGATCCTCGCCTGCCTCGTCCTCGACGGCATCGACCAGAGCATCTTCCAGGCGTTCGGCCACGACCCGCCGGGCTACCAGGGCTACGACAAGGCCATGGACGTCTTCTACCTGTGCGTCGCGTACCTGTCGACGCTGCGCAACTGGGCGAGCGGGGCCGCGTACCGGGTCGCGCGGTTCCTCTTCTTCTACCGGCTCGTCGGGGTGCTGGCCTTCGAGCTGACCCAGTGGCGCCCGCTGCTGCTGGTCTTCCCCAACACGTTCGAGTACTTCTTCATCGCCTACGAGGTGCTCCGGCTGCGATGGAACCCGACGCGCTACGGCCTGCGGTTCTGGCTCTGGTCGGCCGGGCTCATCTGGGTCGTGGTCAAGCTCCCGCAGGAGTGGTGGATCCACATCGCGCAGCTCGACTTCACCGAGACGGTGCAGGACGTCCCCTGGTTCGGCCCGGCGGTCGTCCTCGCCCTGCTGGCCCTGCTCGCCGTGCTCTGGTTCGCGGTGCGGCCGCGCCTGGACGCCGTCGACTGGCCGTGGCGGGTGGCCGCCGACCCGCTGCCGGCCGAGATGGACGAGGCCCGCGAGCGCGCGGCGTGGACGGCGGCGCACGGCCGGGTCTGGTCACTGGCCAGCCTCGAGAAGGTCGTGCTCGTCGGCCTCATCTGCGTGATCTACGCGGAGGTGCTCCCCGGGCTCGACGCGTCGGGGCTCGCGCTCTTCCTCGGCCTCGCCGCCTTCGTGCTCGTCAACGCCGGTCTGGCCCTGTGGGCGGCCCGCGCGGCGCGCACGGTCGAGTCGGCCGTTGCCGCGTTCGCCGTCCGTGTGGCGGTCAACAGCGGGCTGGTGCTCGTGGCCGACCGGCTCCTCGGCCGCGACGACGGCGGGCTCAACCAGGCCGGGGCCTTCTTCTTCGTGCTGCTGCTCAGCCTCATCACGTCGCTGCACGACCGGTTCTGGCCGGTGCACCAGGTGCGCTCGGGCGCCACGCACCACCCGGTGCCCACCCGCTGAGCCGCGCGGCACGGGAGCCGGTATGCCGCGGGCGGGCGTCAGGCGCGCACGTCCGCGAGGTGGTGGGCCAGGTCGTGGAGGAAGTACTGGCCGAGCGTCTCGACCGTGAAGACCGACCCGTCGCTGCGCACGCCGGTGCGCTGCCACTGATCGCGCTCGACCGAGGCGAACGCGTCCTGCACGTCGGTGGCAGCGTCGCGGAGCTCGGCCGCGACCTCGGCGGGGTCCTGCGCGTGGTAGCGGGTGGCGACAGCGGTGGCGTCCTGGTCCCAGTTCGGGAACGCCGGGGCGTCCTCGCGCAGCATGGCGTCGACCCGTTCGGTGAAGACCCGGCAGACGTCGCGGACGTGACAGGCGTACTCCAGCGGTGACCAGGTACGCGGGTCCGGCCGCCGGCGCGCGTCGGGGCGGGCCAGCACGGCCTGCCAGGGCTCGGTGAGCGCGGGCACCCGGTCCGCCACCTGCGGACCAGGCACCTCGCCCGCGGTGAACCCGCACTCGAGGCAGGTCTCCCGCAGCGTCCAGGTCCAGTCCTTGGTGTCAGGCTCGATCGCGTCCGGCTCGATCGCGTCCGGCTCCACCGTCTCCGGTGGTGGGCTCTCGGTCATGCCGCCACGCTACGCCGGGCCGGCTGCCGCGCGCTGCCGCTCGAGACGCCGCATCACCGGGGTCACGGCGACCCCGTGGACCACGACCGACAGGACGATGGTGAAGGCGACCGTGGACCACAACCACCGCTCCTCGGAGAAGCCGGCGAGGCCGAGGGCGTAGGCGAGGTAGTAGATCGAGCCGACGCCCCGGACCCCGAAGAAGGCCGTGACGAGCCGCTCGCGGCGGTCCAGCGACAGGCCGGGGCCGCGGGCCAGCCGCTGGCCGCCGACCGAGAGCGCCACGAAACCGGCCAGCGGCCGGATGACGAAGACCAGTGCCACCGCGATGACCAGGCCGCGCCAGTCCAGGTTGGCCAGCAGGCCGTGGGTCAGCCCGATCCCGACGAAGAGCAGCACGATGAGGGTCAGCAGCCGCTCGAGCCGCTCGACGACCTGGTGCATCAGCGCGTGGTAGTCGTGCGAGCGCTCGGCCGAGCGGATGGTCATGGCACAGGAGAAGACCGCGAGGAAGCCGTAGCCACCGACGACCTCGCTGGCGCCGTAGGCGAGCAGCACGGCCGCCAACGCCATGAGCGGTTCGCCCGTCTCCGCGACCCGCAGCGACCGCGCCCTGGAGCGGAAGGCGACCCGCCCGAGGAACCACCCCACCGCGACGCCGACGGCGACCCCGAGGACCGTCTTGCCGACGAGCTCCCAGCCGAGCCAGCGCAGGCCCCACTCCGAGACCGGACCCTGCGTCGCGAGGAACACCGCGGCATACACGAAGGGGAAGGCGAGGCCGTCGTTGAGCCCCGCCTCGGAGGTGAGGGCGAACCGCACCTCGTCCTCCTCGTCGATCTCCTCGGCGTCGTCGTCGACGCTCGGGCCCTCGACCTGCACATCGGAGGCGAGGACGGGGTCGGTCGGCGCGAGGGCCGCGCCGAGCAGCAGTGCCGCCGCGGGCGCGACGCCCAGGCCCCACCACCCGAGCAGGGCGACGCCGGCGATGGACAACGGCATGGCGATGCCGAGCAGCTTCCACGTGGCCGCCCACCGCCCCCAGCCCTCGCGCCGGCGGAAGGAGAGGGGTCGGTCGAGCGCGAGGCCGACACCCATCAGCGCGATGAGCACGGTCACCTCGGAGACGTGCTCGATCACCACGCGGTGCTCGAGCGGGTCGAAGGGCTCGGCGCCGGACACCGGCAGCAGCCCGATGAGCGCGCCCACCCCGATCAGCACCAGCGGCGCGGAGAGCGCGGCGCGGCGCAGCACCGAGGGCAGGACGACCGCGAGCAGGAGCGAGACCCCGCCCAGGAGAAAGACGAGGTCGGCCCGCATGTCACCACCCTCTCACCCGGCGGGAGGGCCTCGCGCGGCCACAATGGGTGGGTGGGCACCGACCAGCAGCCGGCGGGCTTCACCATCCGCCGCGCGACCCCGGGGGACCATGCCGCCGTGGGTGCGATCACCCTGCGCTCCTACGTCGACGACGGCCACCTCCCGCCGGGGGTGGACTACGCCGACGAGCTCGCGGACGCCAGCGGGCGGGACCGCCACGCCGAGCTGTGGGTCGCCGTCGCCCCGTCCGGCACGGTCCTCGGGTCGGTGACCTTCGCCGCCCCCGGGACGCCCTACGCGGAGGTCGCCGACCCCGACGAGGGCGAGTTCCGGATGCTCGCGGTGGCCCACGCGGCCCGCGGTCGCGGTGTCGGCGAGGCCCTGGTGCGTCGCTGCGTCGACCGCGCGCGGGAGCTCGGGCTCGCCGGGGTGGCGATGTCGACGCAGCCCTCGATGGCCTCGGCGCACCGGGTCTACGAGCGGCTGGGGTTCAGCCGGGCTCCCGAGCGCGACTGGCAGCCCGTGCCCGGCGTCGACCTCATCGCCTACCGGCTGCGCTTCTGAGCCTGCCCGTGCGCCGACGACTGCCGCCGATCCCTGTCGCCACGGTCCGCCCGCGTGGCTACCGTGGGGTAGTTTCACGCTGTGATCTGGGACAACGCTGGTTGGTACGCGCTCGTCGCGGTGGTGCTCGTGCTGGGCTTGGCCCTGCTCGTCGCGGGCCGCTCCGCGGACCGGCTGCGTTCCGGCGGGGCCCACCGCGCGCGGCGCTTCGGCCGGCGTCGCCCCCACCGCAGCGAGTTCCGCCCCGAGGGCCACGTCGAGCCCGAGGCGCCGCGACGGCGGGCGGCGGTGGTCATCAACCCGACCAAGTTCGAGGACCTGCCATCGGTCCGACGCCGGATCACCAAGGTCTGCCGCGAGCTCGGGTGGGACGAGCCCCTCTTCATCGAGACGACCGCCAAGGACACCGGGACGGGCCAGGCTCGTCAGGCCCTCGAGGAGGGGGTGACCGTCGTGTGCCCCCTCGGTGGTGACGGCACCGTCCGCGCGGTGGCCGAGGCGCTGGTGGGCAGCGAGACCCCCATGGGCCTGCTGCCGGGCGGCACCGGCAACCTGCTGGCCCGCAACCTCGAGCTGCCCGTCGACTCGCTCGAGGACGCCCTCCGCGTCGCGCTCACCGGCCAGAACAAGCGGGTCGACGTCGGGCGGCTGACCGTGGACCAGTCGGGCGAGCACGAGCGCCCGGAGCAGCACATCTTCCTCGTCATGGCCGGCCTCGGGTTCGACGCGGCCATCATGGCGGGAGCCCCCGAGAGCCTGAAGGCCAAGGTGGGCTGGCCGGCCTACGTCGTCTCCGGCGCTCGCAACCTGCGGGGCCCGCAGTTCAAGGTGCGGGTCAAGGTCGGCGACGCCGAGGAGTTCTCGCGCCGGACCCGCACGGTGGTCATCGGCAACTGCGGCAAGCTCCTCGGTGGCCTGATCCTCATGCCGGAGGCGGAGGTCGCGGACGGCAAGCTGGACCTCGTGGCGCTGTCCCCCCAGGGCATCGTCGGCTGGGCCGCCGTCGCCATTCGCCTGGCCTCCCGGCGGCGCCGCGGCCACCCGCGGGTGGACCACCACACGGCCACCGAGTTCACGGTGCGCTCGGACCGGCCACAGGAGGTCCAGCTCGACGGCGACCCGATCGGCACGGCCCGCGCGATCAGCGCCGAGGTCGTCCCGTCCTCCCTCGTGGTCCGGGTCGGAGCCCTCGACTGATGGCTGCGGTGCGGTCCGCCGGCCCGGTGGACGATGCCACCCTGTCCAGGGCCCGCCGCGCGCTGCGAGGCGCCGCCACCGCCGTCGCGGTGGCCCTGCCCATCGCGCTGCTGGCCCTGCTGGTCCGCGAGCAGTTCAACCCGCTCATCCGGTTCGACGAGGGAGTCATCCGGTGGGCCACCCACGTCACCCGCTCCGCCGGCGTGGCCCCGCTGCTCGTCGCAATCCAGGAGGCGACCACACCCGTGGTCGTCCACGTCCTCGCCAGCCTCGTCGCGCTGTGGGTCTTCCTGGCCAAGGGCCTGCGGTCACGGGCGGTGTGGGCCTTCGCGACGCTCATGGTCGGCTGGTTCCTCGGGTATGCCGTGAAGCTGGTCGTCCAGCGGGCCCGGCCGGTCGTCGACGACCCGGTGTCACACGCACCCGGCTACTCGTTCCCGTCCGGGCACGCGACCAACATCGCGGTCGTCACGTCCGTGCTGGTCTTCCTGCTGTGGCCGCTGCTGTCCTCGGCGTGGCGGAAGGTCGCCGTCGCCGTGGCCGTCTCCGTCGCGGCCGTCGTCGGGCTGGACCGGGTCTTCCTCGGCGTCCACTTCCCCTCGGACGTGCTTGCCGGGCTGATCCTGGGCGTGGGCATTACCTTCTCCTCATGGATCGGATTCATCGGGAAGACGGCCGTGACCTCCTCACCAGGGCCATCGGCCCCGGCGTCGTCGTCTGGGGGGTGATCGTCGGGATCGGCTTCCTCATCACGGGGCCGCTGTCGGCGATCGACCGCCGCGAGGACTCCGTGGCGGCCGCCTTCAACCGGAGCCGGACCGACCTGTGGGACGGGATCACCGACGTGTGGTCCAGGGTCGGGAACACCGAGATCATCATCGCGACCTGCGTGGTCGTCACGGCAGTGCTGCTGTGGCGCACCCGTGACTGGCGGTTCAGCGCAGTGCCCGCGATCGCCATCTCCCTGCAGGCCACGATCTTCGTCCTGGCCACCCACACCGTGGGTCGGGTGCGTCCGCCGGTCCTTCCCGAGGACCCGTCACCGCCGACGTCGAGCTTTCCCAGCGGCCACGTCGGGGCGGCCACCGCCCTGTACGCGTCCTTCGCGCTGCTGGCCGCCGAGCGCATCGAGCGGACGTGGCTGCGGCGCCTGGTCATCGCCCTGTGCGTGACCCTGCCGCTGCTGGTCACCTACGCCCGGCTGTACCGCGGCGCCCACCACCTCAGCGACGTCGTGGTGGGCATCGCCAACGGCCTGGTCTGCGCCGGCCTGGCGTACGGCTGGTACCGGCACCGCGCCCGCAGCAGCGGCAGCAGCACCCGGGCGAAGGTGCACAGCGCGGTCGGCTGACGCAGCAGCGGCGCCGACCCGGCCCACCTGAGCCGAACAGCCCGGCGCGCCGTCGAGCGGGGTACGCGCACCGGGCCCGCACCGGCTGCCCGCACCGGCTGCCCGCACCCCGGATGGACGGTTGGGTGCGGGCAGGCAGCGGCCCTGCCAAGATCGACTCCGTGCCCGAGTCGACCTCCCCGCGCGCCCAGACCATCTCCTACCCGGGCCTCGGCGCCAGCCCGGCCCGGGGCGGCATCGAGCCGGTCGCGCCCCACGTGGTGGTGCTGGTGGGCGCCACGGGCGACCTTGCGCGGCGCAAGCTCCTGCCCGGCCTGGCCCACCTGGTCCTCTCGTCGCTGGCCCCGGAGATCTGGGTCGTCGGGACCTCCCTGGAGGACCTCGACGACGAGGGCTTCCGGGAGTTCGCCCGCGCCGCCCTCGACGACTTCGGCCGGCCGCTCAGCGTCGAGCAGTGGGAGCGGTTCGCGCAGCGCCTCTCGTACGTGCCGCAGTCCGCGGGGCCGCAGGCACTCGCCGCCGCCGTGGCCAGGGCGGAGGAGCACCTCGGGCCCGACGCCCTCCGGCTGCACTACCTCAGCGTCCCGCCGCGCGCTGCGTTGGAGGTGATCACGCTCCTGCGCGAGGCCGGCCTGGTGCAGCGCTCCCGGGTGGTGATGGAGAAGCCGTTCGGCACCGACCTCGCCAGCGCCGTGGAGCTGAACCGGCACCTGCACGAGACGTTCACGGAGGACCAGATCTTCCGGATCGACCACTTCCTCGGCAAGGAGGCGGCGCAGAACATCCTCGCGTTCCGCTTCGCGAACGGCCTGTTCGAGCCGATCTGGAACCGCAACTTCATCGACCACGTGCAGATCGACATCCCGGAGACCCTGGGCCTCGACCGCCGGGCCGGGTTCTACGAGGCCACCGGCGCCTACAAGGACATGGTGGTCACCCACCTCTTCCAGGTGATGGCGTTCGTGGCGATGGAGCCGCCGACGGCCCTGGAGCCCCGGGCCATCAGCGAGGAGAAGAACAAGGTCTTCCGCTCGCTGCTGCCGATCGACCCGCACCAGGTGGTCCGTGGCCAGTTCACCGGGTACCGCTCCGAGGACGGCGTGCAGCCCGACTCCGACACCGAGACGTTCATCGCGCTCAAGTGCGGCCTCGACAACTGGCGCTGGGCCGGCGTGCCGTTCTACCTGCGCACCGGCAAGCGGATGGCGGAGGGCGCGCGCATCATCTCGATCGCGTTCAAGGAAGCGCCGCGCAGCATGTTCCCTGCCCACTCCGGCGTCGGGTCCGCGGGGCCGGACCACCTGACCTTCGACCTCGCCGACGAGTCGAAGGTGTCGCTGTCGTTCTACGGCAAGCGGCCCGGGCCGGGCATGCGGCTGGAAAAGCTGTCGATGCAGTTCTCCCACCAGGAGACCGAGCGGGCCTCGGACGTGCTCGAGGCCTACGAGCGGCTCATCCTCGACGCGATGCGTGGTGACCACACGCTCTTCACCACGGCCGACGGCATCGAGAGCCTGTGGGAGCGCTCGACGGCCCTGCTCGAGGACCCGCCCGAAGCCAAGCCCTACGCACCCGGCACGTGGGGGCCCAACGCGATCCACCAGCTCGTCGCGCCGCACGCGTGGCGGCTGCCGTTCGAGCGGGCCTGGCGCGAGCGCACGCCCTAGCTGTCCCTGGCCTGGCGGAGGTCCCCTGGCGGAGGTCCCCTGGCGGAGGTCCTCGCCTCCCGGCTGCCGAGAGCCCTGCCTAGCGCCCCGGGATGCCGCGCAGGCCGTGCAGCCAGGCCCGTGCCTCGGCGAACGACTCGTCGGTGGTGTGCGGGCTGACGTGCACGGCTGCGCCGTGGGCCGCCGGGTAGCTGCCGAGGAACCGCACGTCGGCACACACCCGCTTCAGCCCGACCAGCGCCTCACCGACCCGTTCGTCGAGGACGTGGCCCTCGATGTCGATCGAGAAGCAGTAGCTGCCCATCGACTCCTTCGTGGGCCGCGACTCGAGCCGCGACATGTTGATGCCGCGCACGGCGAACTGCTCGAGCAGCTCGAGCAGGCCCCCGGCATGGTCGTCGCGCTGGAACAGCACCAGCGTCGTCTTGTCGGCGCCGGTGCGCTCGGGCAGCTCGCCCGGCCGGGCGACGAGCACGAAACGGGTCACCGCCGCCCCGTTGTCGCCGATGTCCTCGGCGAGCACCTCGAGGTGGTGGTTCTGCGCGGCCACCGGGGCGCAGACGGCTGCCTGGTATGCCGCGGGGCCGCCCTCGCGCAGGCCGGCGGCGGCTGCCGCCGTGGACAGGGTCGGGACGTAGGCCGCTCCGGGGAGGTGGACACCCATCCAGCCGCGGACCTGGGCCCAGGCATGGCTGTGGGTGCCGACGGCGCGCACGTCCGCGAGCGGCACACCCGGGGCGGCGGCGAGGACGAACGTGATCGGCACGAGCACCTCGCCGGTGACCACGAGCGGCTCCCCGCTGGCCAGGGCGTCGAGGGTCGCGCTGACGCCGCCCTCGACGGAGTTCTCGATCGGCACCATCGCGGCGTCGATCTCCGCCGAGCGCAGTGCCCCGAGCGCGGCGTCGACCGACCCGAAGGGCCGGTGGTCACCGCCGGCCGCCGGGCTCCAGGAGTGCAGGGCCATCTGGGTGAAGGTGCCCTCGGGGCCCAGGTAGCCGTAGCGGGTCATGCGGTTCTGGCCATGGTGACGGGGACCTCTCAAGGCCTCTGGGAGCCGGTGCGGGCGGCGGCGAGCGCCTGCTGCTCCTCGGGGGTGAGGGTCGCGTCGCTGCTGCCACCGACGACCCCCTTGGCGTAGGTGCGGGACTCGCCGCGTGCGTGGATCGTGCTGAAGACCAGGCCGTCTCCGCGGTCGTCGACGACGGCAGCGCTGAACGAGAGCCTGCCGCCCATGTCGCCGAAGGCGTCGTAGCGGACGACGGCGACGTGTCGCAGCGCCTGCGCGAGGTCCGAGCGCAGGGCGGCCAGGTCACCCGCCCCGACCGGGCGGGCCTGGCGGAGCTGGCGGACCTCGCCGCTCAGCCGGGCGACCCGCACGAGCGCGAGCGCCAGGCCGGTGACGACGAGCACGGCGACGACGCCGGCCGCGATCACCAGCACCGTGGTCGTCGTCTCACTCGGCTGCACGCCGTGAAGCCTATGCAACGCCGCTGGTTAGAGTCGACGTCGACATGGACCTCAGCCTCGCCACTGCCGCCATCGTCTTCGGCCTCATCTTCGTGGTGGAGCTCCCCGACAAGACCTTCATCGCCACCCTGGTGCTCTCGACGCGCTTCCGGCCGCTGCTGGTGTGGGTCGGGGTCGCGCTGGCCTTCCTCGTGCAGACGCTCGTCGCCGTCCTGCTCGGCGGGCTGCTCGCGAGGCTGCCACGCACGCCGGTCGAGGTGTTCGCGACGGTCATGTTCCTCCTCGGCGGCTTCCTGCTGCTGCGCGGCGCCGCGGACGCCGACAAGGAGGAGCTGGAGACCGTGGAGGAGTTCTCGCACAAGGGGGCCGCGACCGCCCGCGGGCTGAAGGTGGTCGCCACGAGCTTCATGGTGCTGTTCCTGGCGGAGTGGGGCGACCTGTCGCAGCTGCTGACCGCCTCACTGGTCATCACGTACGACGACGCCCTCTCCGTCGGGGTCGGGGCGTTCGCCGCCCTGGCCGCCGTCTCCGGGCTCGGTGCCCTGATCGGCCGGGTCCTGCTGACCCGCATGCGGCTGACCACCATCCGACGCGTCGGCGGCGGCGTCTGCCTCCTCCTCGCGCTGGTGAGCGCCCTCCAGATCGCCGGGGTCGTCGGCGGCTGAGCGTGACGAGCGGCCCCGGAGGCTCCGCCGTCGTCAGCCCGCAGCGCCGTGCGGGGTCCGGTCGGTGGGCGGGCGGTGCGGGTGCTGGTCGTGCGGGTGGTCCGGGTGCTGGTCGTGCGGGTGGTCCGGGTGGTGGTGCGGGTGGGCCCGTAGCGGGATGGTGCGGCTCAGCGACCACCCCAGCAGCCCGAGGGCGAGCAACGCGCCGAAGGTGTCGGCGTTCTGCAGCACGCGGCCGGGGAGCTCCGGCCACTCGGGGTGGTTCAGCCACGAGATGCCCCACCACGGCAGGCGGCAGAGGAACCACGCCGTGAGGATCCCGGCCGCCACCAGCCGCCGGCGGTCGCGCAGCGGGTCGGCACCCAGGATCGCGAAGATGACGACCACCATCCAGTGCAGGTGGTGGATCCAGGCCACGGGCGAGAGCAGCACCGCCATGAGCCCCACCGCCGCGACCTCGCTGATCGAGTCACCCGCGAGGTAGGCGCGCCGCGCCAGGTGGAACCCGACGACCGCGACGACGGCGACACAGACCAGCCAGATGACCGTCCCCGGCAGCCCCTCCGGCCCGACCCGGAGCAGGAACCCACGCAGGGACTGGTTCGACGTGCCCATGTTCGGGCCGAGCCGCGCCGGGTCCTGGAGCGCGCCGCCCCAGAACGTGAACGACGCCTCGGGGAGCAGGACCCACGCGCCGAGCGTGACCGCCAC
The DNA here is from genome assembly GCF_036554925.1 of Pedococcus sp. Classification (NCBI taxonomy): domain Bacteria; kingdom Bacillati; phylum Actinomycetota; class Actinomycetes; order Micrococcales; family Intrasporangiaceae; genus Pedococcus; species Pedococcus sp. The sequence goes on along the minus strand of NZ_DATBMI010000206.1, from coordinate 8,828 downwards.
CGCCGTGCCGACCGCGGTCGCCGCCTCGCGCCACCGCCGGTTCACGAGGTAGTGGATGACGAACACGCCCGGCGTGAGCTTGATCGACATGGCCAGGCCCACGAGCACCCCCGGCGGTACCCGGCGGAGCAGGCCGGGGCGCGGACGCCGCAGGTCCATCAGGCAGGCCAGCACCATGAACGCGTTGACCTGCCCGAACCGGATGCCGTCGGACACCGGGTGGAGCCACAGCATCGGGGCGGTGAGCACGGCCAGGGTGAGCGGCGCCCATGCGCCGGTGCGGTGGATCAGGCGCCACCCGGCATACCAGACGATCGCGGCGGTGGCCGCGACCTGGAGGGCGGTCCACAGCCAGCCGGCGACCCCGAAGGGCACCAGCGCGAGCGGGAGCGCGAGCACCGCGGCGAACGGGGGGTAGGTGAACGGCAGGAGCTGCGGCGGCTCGGTCATCGCGGAGTACAGCGGGCGCCCCGTGAGCAGGGACACCCCCGCCTCGCGGTAGACCTCGACGTCGACCTGCCACTGGTCGATGGGCCAGAACACGAGGTACCGCAGCACCACCGGCAGCGACGCCAGCAGGATCAAACCTGCCGCCGCGGTCCAGCGCAGCCACTCCGGCCATGCGTCCACGGCGCTCCGGGGCCGGGGACGGGGTGGCGCGGCGGGGGTCACGCGCCCATTCTTGCGTGCCCGCCGCGCCGGGTGCGGGCCCACCCGCCGTAGCCTGTACCCCGTGATCCGCCGCGTCCTGCTCCTGCTCGCCGGCCTCCTCCTGACCCTCGGCGTCGCGGCGGCCCCGGCCGGCGCAGCGAGCCCGGCCGCGGCGCTGGAGGACTCCGCGCCCGCTGACACGAGCAGCCCGGTCGTCCTGATCGGCACCGGCGGCATCACCTGGACCGACGTGTCAGAGACCGCCACCCCCGCCCTGTGGTCGTTCCTGCGGGACGGCTCGAGCGCGGCCCTGTCCGTGCGCTCGGTCAACACCAACACCTGCCCGATCGACGGCTGGCTCGGCCTGTCCGCCGGTGCCCGGGCCGCGGCGCCGGGGCCGGGAGGCTCCCCCGAGCGCAGGCCCACGGACCCCTGCCCGCAGGTCCCGGTCGTCGACAGCGGCGAGGTGCCGGGGTGGAACGAGTACGTCAGGGCCGCCGCCTCGAAGAAGTTCGACGCGCAGCTCGGCCTGCTCGGCGAGGACCTCGCCACCCAGGGCGTGTGCGTGCAGTCCGTGGGGCCGGGCGCCGGGGTCGGCGGCGCCTTCCGCAGCGGGACCCAGCCCCGGTATGCCGCGTTCAACCGCGCCGCGCTCACCTCGGCCCTGGCCGCGTGTCCGGTCACCCTCGTCGACGTGGGCTCCGTGCGCGACCCCGCCGACGTGGCGGAGGGGGAGCCCCGCACCTCCGGCTCGCGCGCGGCCCAGGTCAAGGCGGTCGACCAGCGGATCCAGCAGGTCGTCGAGGCCGCCCCGGCCGGGGCCGACCTCGTCGTCGCCAGCCTCTCCGACGCCGGCGTCAGCGAGCGCCTGCGGCTGGTCGCCGCGAAGGGCCCGCACTTCGGGAGCGGCACCCTCGAGTCGCCCTCGACCCGCCAACCGGGGCTCGTCCAGGCGCCGGACCTCACCGTGACGCTCATGTCCGCCGCCGGCGCGGAGGTGCCGAGCGAGCTCGGCGGGGCGGCGGTGCGGCGGATTCCCGCCGAGGGCAACTCCGAGGCGGCAGCACGCGACCGCCTCCAGGCGCTCGTCGACTACGACCAGGCCTCACACGAGGTGCACTCGCTCGTCCCGCCCTTCTTCAACGCGGTCGTCTACACCCAGCTGGCGATCTACGTGCTCGTGCTCGTGGTGTGGCGGCGGGACCTCGGGCCGCTCGAGCAGCGCACGCGGCTCCTGCGGCTCGTGCGGCGGGTCGGCGTCATCGCCGCCACCGTGCCCGCCGCGACCTTCCTCGCCAACCTCATCCCGTGGTGGCGCTTCCCGGCCCCGATGCTCGCGGTCGTGGCCAGCGTCGGGCTCTTCGTCGCCGCCCTCTCCGCCCTGGCCCTGCTCGGGCCGTGGGGGCGCTCGCTGCTCGGCCCGATGGCGGTCGTCTCCGGGGCCACCATGGCGGTGCTGGCCCTCGACGTCATGACCGGCTCGCGGCTCCAGCTCTCCTCGCTCATGGGGCTCCAGCCGGTCGTCGGCGGCCGGTTCTACGGCATGGGCAACACGACGTTCGCCCTCTTCGCGACCTCGACGATCCTGCTCTGCATCGCGGTCTCCGACCACTTCGTGCGACGCGGGCAGGCCCGGCTCGGGGCGATCGCCGTCGCCGCCATCGGGCTCGGCGCGACGTTCGTCGACGGTGCCCCCTTCTGGGGCGCCGACGGCGGCGGGCCGCCGGCCCTGCTGCCCGGGCTGGCCTTCCTGGTCCTCTCCATCCTCGGCGTGACCATGACGTGGAGGCGCGGGCTGGTCATCGCCGGCGTCACGGTCGCGATGTTCCTCCTCGTGGGCTTCCTCGACTGGCTGCGACCGGTGGAGTCCCGCTCCCACCTCGGCCGGTTCTTCCAGACCACGCTCGACGGCGGCGCGCTCGACGTCATCACCCGCAAGCTGGACCAGAACCTCTCGATCCTCTTCGGCAACTACCGCCTCGCGCTGCTCGTGCCGATCGCGCTGGTCTTCGTGATCTACGTGCTGGCGCGGCCGACGTCGTGGGGCTCGCGGGCGCTGCAGCGGTCCTTCGACCGCGCGCCGACGCTGCGGCCAGGCCTCATCGCGCTGCTGGTGACCCTGACCATCGGGTTCGCGGTCAACGACTCCGGTGTCGCGGTGCCGGCCAACGGGGCCCTCATCGCGGTGCCCCTGATCATCGCCGTCAGCGTGACTGCCCTGCTGGACGAGGCCCGAGCGGTCGGGACGACGCGCGCCTCCCGGCGACGGTGAGGGCGGCCCACACCAGCAGCACGGCGTACGGCGCGACCCTGCGCCGGAACCCGAGCGTGAGGTCCTCGACCAGCGGGGTCATGGCCACCACCCGACCGGGCACGTAGGCCAGGCCGAGCACGGCGAGCCGCACCAGCAGCACGAGGTCGAGGACCCCGGCAGCGAGGATCGGCAGGGTGGCCCAGGTCAGCTGGTCGTACCACGGCAGCGAGTACGGAGCGGACAGCGCGTACGCGGTGCTCAGGACCAGGGCCCAGCGCACCGCCGCCCCCGTCGTGGTCCGCGGCGCCTGGCCCGCCGTGAGGCGCAGCAGCAGCCAGACGAACACCACGAAGAGCACCATCGACGCGGCGAACACGCCATTGCGCACCGTCGAGGACGGCAGCGTGCCGGTCAGCCCCTCGACCACCAGCCGCCAGGGAGTGGCGAGGGAGACCGAGCGTCTCGCCCGGGCGACCTGGTCGAAGACGTGCGGCCCGGCCCACACGTGGAGGGGGACGACCACGACCAGCGCTGCCGCGGCATACGTCACGGCGTTGCGCAGGAAGCGGGGTCGCTCGCGCTCGAACCACGCCAGCAGCACGGCCAGCCCGACGAGGCCGAAGGTGATCTTGGTGCTCACGGCGAGCCCGGTCAGCGCGCCGGCCGCGAGCGGGCTCCGGGCCGCCAGGACGAGGGCTGCGAGGGCCAGCGCCGCCGCGATCACGTCGAGGTGGGCGCCGAGGACCCCGATCGCGAACGCGAGCGGGTTCGCGGTCCACAGGGTGTCCACCCGCACCGGGTCGGCCGCCGTGCGCAGGAGCACCCACCGGACGGCCAGCCAGGCCAGCACGGTGAGCAGCTGCCACACCCACACGGTCTGGCGCATGCTGTCGCCCCCGAGGAGCGAGCTCAGCAGGTGCAGCAGCGTCGCGAAGGGGCCGTAGACGCTGACGGTCTCGGTCCAGGGCGGCTCGACGGCGGAGGTGACCGGGTCCAGTCCCGCCGCCCAGTCCTCCGGGGACACGAGGTAGGGGTCGCCGCCCTGCGCCGCGATCCGCCCGTAGGCGGCGTAGTTCGTGTGGTCCGCCGAGCCGATCGGTCCGGTCAGCAGCGCCCCGGCGGCCAGCAGGAGGGTGCCGCGCCAGGACCACGGGCGGGCCGGTGGCCGCAGCAGGGCCAGCGCGACCGCGGCCAGGCCGAGCAGGTATGCCGCGGCCAGCAGCCCCGTGGTCACCGCGGACGAGGGCGCGAAGGGCAGCTCGCCGGGCGCCCAGCCGCGCGGGCCGAGCGGCGGTTTCGCGGCGCTCGGGCCGAGGAGCCCGACCGCCAGGAAGACCCCGAACGAGCCGGTGAGGAGGACGCGTCGGAGCAGGTCGTAGCGCCGGGGCGCCGTGCCTGCGGAGGCGGCCGGGGCGGCGGTGGCGGCGTCCCGCTCAGCCCGTGACACGGCGAAGACGGCGGTGGGCCAGGGCGAGGGCGACGTCGCGGTACTGCCGGGCACGGTGCAGCTGGCCGCGCCAGTCGGAGCCGCTCACCCGGTGGTGCAGCTCGCACGGCACCTCGAGGACCTGCATCCCCGAGAGCAGGACGTCGATGGTCAGGCCGACCTCGACGCCCCAGCCGCGGGCCAGCGGTGTGGCGGCGTCGAAGGCCCTCCGCGAGATGCAGCGCATGCCCGAGAGGGGCTGGACCGCGCGGAACCCGGTGAACTCCTCGATGCCCGCGCGGGCCAGGCGCACGACGAAGCCGCGGCCGCCGCCGGCGGTCTTCTGCGGGGGCAGGGTCGCGATGGTCATGTCTGCCTCGCCGGAGGACACCGGCGGGATCAGCACGCCGAGGTTGGCCGCCGACGCCTCGAGGTCTCCGTCGACGAAGAGCAGGGCACGCCGTTCGGCGCCCGGCCCGACCCGGCCCTCCTCGAACTCGATCCGGGAGACGTACCCCGCCCCCGAGGTCATGGCCGCGGCCTTGCCACGGTTGCGCGGGTGACGGACCACCAGGGCGCCGGCAGCCCTGGCGAGCTCCGACGTGGCGTCCGAGCTGCCGTCGTCGACGACGACGACGAGGTCGATGCCGTCGAGCCTGCGCACCGCGTCGACCGTGGCCGCGATGCGGGCAGCCTCGTCCTTGGCCGGGATGATCGCGGCGACGGCGGTGTCGGTCATGGCGTCAAGCCTCTCGGGGGCGGGGGCGTCTTCGCCGGCGGCGCGCCGTCAGCGCAGGGTGACCTGGCGGCTGAGCAGCCCCGAGCGGGCCCTGCGCTCCTCCGGGGTGAGGGAGTCGGTGGAGGCGACGGCGGCGGCGTACCGCGTGCCGAAGGCGGCGAGCTCGTCCTCGTAGTCGGCGGCCTCCTTCTGCGGGTCGAGGTCCCAGACCGGGACCAGCAGGCCGCAGGCCCGGAAGGCGCCGAGCAGCCGGGTGCCCTCGCCGAGACCGCTCTCGCCCGCGGCGTGCAGGCGTGCCAGCGCGTCGGTGGCGAGGTCCTCGTCCTCGGAGAGCACGAGCCGGATGTGCGTCCGCTCGCCGATGCGGACCCAGTAGGCGGAGGGCAGGGCAGCCAGCTTGGTGGTCGGGACGATCGACTCGTTGGCGCGCTCGAGGGAGGCCTGGCCCTCGGCGTCGAGCTCGGAGTCACCGACCCAGAAGTCGAAGCCCTCGTGCACGGTGACCTCGAAGTCGCCCGCGCCGTCGATGAGGTCCTGCAGGCGGGGCGTCTCGGCCGTCGCCGGGGGCACCGTCGTGACCGGTGTGCCGGCCTCGGCTCCGGCCGCCGCGAGCAGGGACTGCGCGAGGTCGCGGGAGGCGTCACCGGAGGCCGAGCCGGACTGGGTGCCGACGAACACGGTGCCGTCGGCGCGGTGCAGGCCCGGCCAGGCGAGCGGCAGGACGGTGGCGATCGTGGCCTCGGCGGGAGCGCCCTCCGGCGCCCGGCCCTTCGCGAAGCGCACCGTGGCGGTGGCGGCGGGCAGGATCTCGCGCATCGCGACCCAGTCGGTCTCGCCGGCCAGGCCCTCGAACGGCCGGGCGACGAAGGGCGCGGGCTCGACGCGGGTGCGCGTGCGGCTGGACTGGTCTGCGGAGGCGCCGGACTTGCGGCGGCGAGATGCCTTACCCATGGGGGAAACCCTAGTGCGAGGGCTGGGGTGCGTCGTCAGTGGTCGCGCGGTCAGCGACTGCGGCGGCGGGACGGGCCGCCGAGGGAGGCCCAGACGGTGCTGCCGTGGCGGTCGTCGGCGACGCCCCACTCATGGGCGAGGCTGCGCACGATCCGCAGGCCACGACCGGAGGGCGCCCAGACCGTGCGGGGCGCCGGGCGGGGGCTGGTGTCGCCGCCGCCGTCGGTCACCTCGACCTCGACCACGCCGGCCTTGACCTTCCAGTGCACCCGCAGGGTCCCGTCGCCGAGCGGTCGGGCGTGCCGGATGGCGTTGGAGAGCAGCTCGGAGACGACGATCTCGCACTCGTCGATGGTGGTGACCGCGACGTCGCGGTCCCGGAGGTCCGACACGAGCGCGCGCCGCACCCGGGCGACGGACGAGGGCCCCCACGGGACGCGCAGGGTGCACGAGTCGGATCCGGCGGCGACCGCGGTCACGACGCGCTCAGGGGTCGCGGCAGCCGCGACCGCGGTACGTCGCCTCCCCTGCTCACCCATCCTGCTGAAACCCCACTGCGTCTGTTGGCGTAGGAGCAGACTACCCAGTGGCTCCGACGACGTCGACAACTACTCCCGGACGGTTGCTGATGATGGCGTCCACACCCAGCTCCAGGCAGAGCCGCATGTCCTCCGGCTCGTCGACGGTCCAGACGTAGACGTCGTGCCCACGGGCCTGCTGGCGGGCCACCGTGCGCGGCCAGCGGCGCACGATCTTGATGTCGAGGCCCACCGCCGTCACCCCGCGAGGGAGCGATCCGTCGCGAAAGCGCATCGGGACGCTGTCCTGGAGGAGGAGCACGGCCGGCACGTCAGGGCACAGCTGGCGCATCCGCTGCACCGCCAGCTGGGAGAACGACATCATCCGCACCCAGTGGGACCCGGGCGTCGCCGGGCCGTCGAGCCCGAAGTCCGCCAGGACCCGGGCGAGGTGACGCTCGACCAGACCGGCGTACCGGGTGGGGTGCTTGGTCTCGATGAACAAACCCAGGGGCCGGTCGGTCTCGTTCACCGCGGTGAGCAGCCGCCGCAGGGTCAGCAGCTGGTTCCTGTCACGGTCGGGCAGCTCGGCCTCGCCGCCGTGGGCCGCCCTCCACGAGCCCCAGTCGAGACCCTCGAGCTCGGCCAGCTCGAGCGTCGAGACGAGCCCTCGGCCGTTGGAGGTCCGGTTGACCCGGCGGTCGTGCACGCAGACGAGGTGGGAGTCGGCGGTGAGGCGCACGTCGCACTCGAGCCCGTCCGCACCCTCCTCGATGGCCCGCAGGTAGGCCTTCAGGGTGTGCTCCGGCTCCGCGCTGCTGGATCCCCGGTGGGCGATGACGAGGGGCGTGTGCCGGGGGGCTCCGTCATGGGGCACGGCCGACATCGTGCCACCCCAGCGACGGACACTCACCCTCGGGACCGCGCGCGTCCACACCCGTCGTGGCGAGCGATGCGATGGGGCAGAGTGTCTGCGTGCGGCACACGGCATCTCTTCACGGTGGAAAGGGCCGCCCGGGCACCCCGTCGTGCGGCTGCTCGTCGGGCTGCTCGTGGGCCAGCCGGCCCGGCACTCACACCCTGGCCTGCCCGGTCGTTCCATGCCCGTGACGCTGCCTGCCTTCCAGACGCTCGTGGACGCCCACTGGCGCGACGTCGCCCGCCTCGCCCACGCCCTCGCCGGGCCGGTCGACGGCGACGACGTGGCGCAGCAGGCGTGGGTGCAGGCGCTGGCCGCCTACCCCAGGCTGCAGTCGAGCCGGAACCTGCGCAGCTGGCTGCTGACCATCACCCACCGCTGCGCGATGGACTCGCACCGGGCCCGCGGACGCCGGGCGGTGCCGAGCGACGACGTGGCCGCGCTCGGCGGCGACCGGGGTGCGCTGGGCGGGGGCGGACCGGTGGCCGGGCCGGAGGCGACCCTCCCCGACGCGGACCTGTGGAAGCGAGTGGCCGACCTGCCCGAGCGGCAGCGGGAGGCGGTGGTGCTCAAGTACGTCGCCGACCTCGAGCACACCGAGATCGCCCGGGCCCTGGAGACGACACCGACGATGAGCCGGCGGCTGGTCAGCGACGGCCTGGCCGCCCTGAGGAGGGACCTGCCATGACGCAGCCCGAGGACCTGCTGGCCGCCTTCGACCCGAAGGTACTGCCCCCGTCCCTGCCCGCGAGCGACGTGTCGTACGTCGTCGAGGACACCGCGATCGGCCGGATGCTGCTCGCGGCCGACGCCTCCGGCGCCCTGGTGGCCTCCACCTTCGTGCCCGGCGACGAGGCGGAGTCGGCGCTGCTCGAGCGGCTGAGCCGCACCATCTCCCCGCGCGTGCTGCGCCAGCCCCGCGAGCTCGACGAGGTGCGCCGCGAGCTCGAGGCGTTCCTGGCCGGTCGCAGCCACGGCTTCACGGTGCGCACCGACCTCGCGCTGGCCAGCCCGTTCCAGCGGGTGGTGCTGCCCCGCCTCGCCGCGACGGTGGGGTACGGCCAGACGGCGACGTACGGGTCGCTCGCGCGGTCCGTCGAGCGCCCGTCGGCCTCGCGCGCCGTGGGCGCCGCCCTGGGCGCCAACCCCCTGTGCGTCGTGCTGCCGTGCCACCGGGTGGTCGCCTCCTCCGGCGCCCTGACCGGGTATGCCGGTGGGCTGGCCGCCAAGCGCGACCTCCTGGACCTGGAGGCGAGGGAGAGCCACGCGGGCGACTCGATGTGATGCGCTAGGGGTGTCTAGCACCACGGCAAGATTGCGCTGACAACCGCTCGATGTCGCTCGGGGCTCCGTGACGGGAAGCGCGCCGA
>NZ_DATBMI010000198.1:0-13085 GCF_036554925.1 Pedococcus sp. | reverse complement strand
GCGTCCTGGGCCGAGGCCTCTGAGACCCGAACCGGATCGCGCTGGGCACACCCGCCTAGGCCGCGGTGCTGGGCGGGCGGGGGCGGGCACGTCCTGACGCGGCTGAGCAGCAGAAACGCCCCCGACCGGAGTCGGGGGCGTCATCTGAGCCGCCTAAGGGAATCGAACCCTTGACCTATTCATTACGAGTGAATCGCTCTGGCCGACTGAGCTAAGGCGGCGCGTGCCCGGGGGCACGGACGATGAGTATACGGATGGCCGGCCCATTCTCCGAACCGGCATCGCCGGCTCGGAGAATGGGTCGGCACAGCCTCCGACCGTGACCAGTCGCCCTCAGGCCCGCGGCGTCAGCACTTGAGGCCGTCCTGCGGCACCGTCCTCTTGACGTAGTAGGCGTCGATGGCGTCGTCGACGCACTGGTTGCTGCGGGTGTAGGCGGTGTGGCCGTCCCCGTCGTAGGAGATGAGCACACCGTTGGCAAGCTGCTGGTCCAGCCGCACGGACCACTGGTAGGGCGTGGCTGGGTCCCTGGTGGTCCCGACCACCACGATCGGGCCACTGCCCTTGGCCGCGACCGGTTCGGGCTTGTTGTCGGTCTTGATGGGCCAGAAGCCGCACGGCATCGAGCTCCAGGCCAGGAACGGGCCCCAGGTGGGTGCCCCGACCGCGAAGTCGGTGGCCTGCTTCTCGTAGACACCGAGGTCGGCGCTGTCGGGCTTGTCGAGGCAGTTCACCGCGTAGATGACCTCCATGATGTTCCCCGTGTAGCGGCCGTCACCGGTTCGGTCGGCGTACGTGTTGGCGAGCTCCATGAGGCCCCGGCCGTTGTTGTCGTCGATGGCCGCTCGCAGCGCGTCGGTCAGGATGCTCCAGGCGCCCTGGTCGTACATCGCCGCGGCGATGCCGAGGGAGCCCCACCCCTCGGTGAGCTGCGGCGCGTGCGGGTCCCCGGACGGGATGGGCGAGGCGTCCAGGTCCTTCAGGAACGCGCGCATGCCCTCCATCACCTCGTCGACCGAGTTGCCGAGCGGGCAGTCCCCCTCCTCCACGCAGTCCTTGGCCCAGGCGCGGGTCGCCAGCTCGAAGCCCTCCGCCTGCCCCTTGTTGACCTCGGCCGAGGTCAGGTCGGGGGCGACGACGCCGTCGAGGACGAACTGGCCCACCAGCTGCGGGAAGAGGTCGGCGTAGGTCGCGCCGAGGTAGGTGCCGTAGGACTTGCCGAGGAAGTTGAGCTTGGCGTCGCCGAGGGCGGCCCGCAGGATGTCCATGTCCTTGGCGGCATCGACGGTCGAGACGTGGCCGAGCAGGGGGCCCGCGTTGGCCTCGCACTCCTCGGCGAAGTCCCGGGCCGACTGCGCGAACGACTGCACCTCGGCGTCACTGTCAGGGGTCGGGTCCATCCCGAGGAACTGGTCGAGCTCGCGGTCGTCCACGCAGTTGATCGGCGCCGACCGCCCGACGCCACGGGGGTCGAAGCCCACGACGTCGTACCGCTGCCGCACCGGCTTGCCGACGATGAAGTCCGCCGCCTGGGCGTACTCCACGCCGGAACCGCCGGGGCCGCCCGGGTTGACCACGAGCGAGCCGATGCGGCTGTTCTTGCGTGTGGCGGGCACCCGCAGCACCTTGACCTTGATCGTCTCCCCGTCCGGCTTCGAGTAGTCGAGGGGCACGGTGAGGTCCGCGCACTGACCGCCCGCGCAGCGGCTCCACTGGAGCTTCTGCTCGTAGAAGGACGCCAGCGCCTCCGAACCGGGCGGGGGCGTGCCGGGCGCGGTCGCAGTGGCCCCGGAGTCCTCCCCCGGCTCGACCTTGGGACCCTCACCCACCAGCGTGCAGCCCGAGACGGCGAGCACCAACGCGATCGCGGCAGTCAGGGGGCGGCCCATCGGTCTCATGGCCCGACGGTATCCCGGCAACCCGCACCCACGCGTGCCGGACCGGCTGGGAGGACGTGTCGGATCAGCCCGGGAGCCGCAGCGAGAGGGCCATCGCCTCCAGCGCCAGCAGCGGGTTGACGTTGAGGCCGATGCGCTCGCGGGCCACCCCGATGGCGTCGATCGCCTGGAGCAGCTGCTCCGGGCTCATCGCGTGGGCGAGCTGCTGGACACTCGCCATGGAGTCCTCGTTGACCAGACCGATGGGCGCCCCGGTGTGCAGGACGAGCGCGTCGCGGTAGATCGAAAGCAGGTCGAGCAGGGAGCGGTCGAGAACGTCGCGGGCCTGGCGCGTGGTCCGGGCCTTCTGTTCCTTCTCCAGCGCCGCGACCTGGGAGCGGATGTGCGGCGGCTGGGTGCGGGCCGCGGGGTCGGCCCCGAGCACCTCCATGAGCCGCTGCCGCTCCGCGGCGTCGCGTTCGGTGCTGGCGGCTCCGGACTCCTCGTCGGCGATCTTCGCGAGGTCGGCCGCCGCGTCGATGGCGTGCCCCACCCCGCGGATCTTCCCGGCCAGCGCGATGACGTCCCGACGCCGGATCCGGGCTCCCTCGTCGCGGGCCAGCCGGCGGGCCAGGCCGACGTGGCTCTGGGCTGCGCGCGCGGCATACATCGCCATGGGCCCATCGATCCCGTCGCGCCGCTGGAGCAGCTCGGCGACGGCCTCGGCAGGCGGGGTGCGCAGGCGGACGTGGCGCGAGCGCGAGCGGATGGTGATGATGACGTCCTCGACGGAGGGGGCGCAGAGGATCCACACGGTGCGAGGTGTCGGCTCCTCCAAGGCCTTGAGCAGGGCGTTGGCCGGGGCGTCGGAGAACGCGGTCAGCCGGTCGGCGTCCTCGATGATGATGATCCGCCAGCGCCCCACCGACGGGCGCAGGGCGGCGAGCTGCACGAGGTCGCGGACCAGGGCGACCTTGATCGAGAGCCCCTCGGTCGCGATGACGTCGACGTCGGCGTGCGAGCCGTCCGCGGCGGTGCGGCACTCCCGGCACTCCCCGCACCCTCCCTCGGGGCACTGCAGGGCGGCGGCGAAGGCACGCGCCGCCACCGAGCGGCCCGAGCCGGGTGGCCCGGTCAGCAGCCAGGCGTGCGTCATCGCGGCCGGGTCGGTGGCGGCCCGGTGGAGCGTGGCGACCGCGGAGTCCTGGCCGATGACGTCACGCCAGACCGTCATGCCCCACCACCCCGAGCTTCTCGAGCCAGCCCATCACGTCGGCGTGCACGGCCTCGGGAGCCGCCGTGCCGTCGACCACCGTGTAGCGCTGCGGGTTGCCGGCGGCCATGGACAGGAAGTGCTGGCGGATCGCCTCGTGGAAGCTGTCGGCCTCGGACTCGAGCCGGTCGTGCAGGTCGCCGCGCCGCCGGCGGCCCTCCTCGGCAGGGATGTCGACGACGACCGTCAGGTCGGGCAGCAGGCCGTCGACCGCCCAGACGTTGAGGTCGTGGATCTCCTGTGCTCCCAGGCCCCGCCCGGCACCTTGGTAGGCCACCGAGGAGTCGACGTACCGATCGGTGATGACGACGTCGCCACGATGCAGGGCGGGGCGGATGAGCATCTCCACGTGGTGGGCCTTGTCCGCCGCGTAGAGCAGCGCCTCGGCACGGGGGGCCACGTGGTCGCCGTGCAGGACGAGGTCACGGATCTGCTGCCCGAGCGGGGTGCCGCCCGGCTGGCGGGTCACGGTGACGGCGCGCCCGGCCCGCTCGAACGCCTCGCGCAGCAGCGCGACCTGCGTCGACTTGCCGGCGCCGTCGCCGCCCTCGAAGGCGATGAAGAGTCCATCCGTCACGGGGCGAGCCTAGGCCAGTGCACCGTCATCGCCGCCAGCCGCACCCCTGCTGCCATGATGCCGGCCATGGCAGTGCGGATCGTGCGGCTCGGCGAGCCGAGGGAACAGGGCGAGGGACTGCGGATCGGCACGGTGCGCCGCCCGCCGCGCGGCGTGCCCAGGACTGAGTTCGCCGCGAGGGACTTCTACGACACCTGGTTGCCCGAGCTGGCCCCCAGCCAGGAGCTGGTCACGCGCGCGCTCCACGCCGAGACCGAGCGGGAGTGGTCGGCGTTCGTCCGCGACTACCGCAAGGAGATGGCGGCGCCGCAGGCCCGTCACCTGCTCGAGCTCGTCGCCGCGCTCTCGCACCAGACGGGCGTCGCCGTCGGCTGCTACTGCGAGGACGAGGCCCGCTGCCACCGCTCGGTGCTGCGCGAGCTGCTGGCCGAGCACGGCGCCGACGTCACCCCCGCCTGAGACCCACCGGCGACGGCCGGTATGCCGCGTGCGCGCCGGGCGCACGCGGCATGCCGGCGTCCGTGGTCAGGCCTGGTGGCGGTCGGCGTTGGCGTGGATGGCGTCGCGCACGTAGTGCGCCATGCCCGGCCGGATCTCGTCGTAGGTCGCGGTGAACCGTGGGTCGCTGACGTACATGTCGGCCAGGCCCCGGTGCATCTCGTAGCCGCAGTCGTAGAACCGCTGCATCGAGGCGCGATGCAGCTCGGCGGCGTCCATGGCCACCTCGCTCGTCGGCGGCTCGCCGGCGTCCATCGCGTCGGTGAAGGCCTGGTGGGTGCGATCCGACTCGGCCTTGACCTGCTCCCAGTCTGCCTTGGTGTAGCCCTTGGTCCTCTCCTGCGACTGCCGCCAGGCGTCGGTCTCGCCCCAGCGCTCCTCCGCCTCGGCCTGCGCGTCGTGGAAGCCCTCGCCGAAGAGCTCCTTCATGTCCTGGTCGGTGGCGCGTTCGCTGCTCATCTCTCTCTCCAGTGCTCGGTCGATGGCCGCGACGAGCTCCTGCATCTCGCCGAGCCGGGACAGGACCGCTGCGCGCTGCCGGCGCAGGTGCTGCTCCACGGACTCAGGGTGCTCCAGCAGCAGCGCGACCTCCTCGAGCGCGAAACCCAGCCGCCGGTAGACCACCACGTGCTGCAGCCGGGCCAGGTCGTCCTCGGTGTAGAGGCGGTAGCCCGCCCGCGAGCGGTCGCTCGGGCTGAGCAGGCCGATCTCGTCGTAGTGGTGCAGCGTGCGCACGGTGATGTCGAAGCGCTCGGCCACCTGGCCGACCGTCAGCGTCACCTGCTGCGTGCTCTCGGTCATGGCACCCACTGTGACGCCTCACGCGGCGTGAGGGTCAAGTTCCTTCTCCCCACGGGTATGCCGCGCGGTCGGCCTCCGCGACCGGCCGGCCACTGCGCGTGGCGAGCGCGACGGCCTACGGCATGACGGAGCCGGGCGCCGTCAGGGCGCCCGGCTCCGTCATCAGGCCTAGAGGCCCTGGCCCGACTTCACGCGCCTTCCCCGCATCCAGGCGTTGATGCCGTTGCGCGCCGTGCCCCAGATGCCGTGGCGGAAGGCCAGCACGATCACCACGAAGATCGTGCCGGTGATGATGCCGATGCCGTTGAACCCGGACGAGGCCAGCTGGTCCTCGAGCAGGACCACGACTGCCGCGCCGAGCGGGCCGCCCCAGAGGGTGCCGATGCCGCCGAGGACGGTGATGAGCACGACCTTGCCCGAGGTCGTCCAGATCAGCTCCTGGAGCGAGGCGAAGCCGTGGCTGATCGAGAAGACGCCACCAGCCAGGCCCGCGAGGCCGGCCGAGAGCACGAACACCATGATCTTGTAGCGCTCGACGTCGTAGCCCAGGGCCCGGGCCCGCGACGGGTTGTCGCGGATGGCCACGAGCACCCGCCCGAACGGGCTGTTCACGATGCGCCAGGCCAGGAACACGCCGAGCAGGATCAGCGGGATCGCCGCGTAGTAGAAGTAGAACGCCTCGGTCTCGACGAGCTCGATCCCGAAGAAGGTCTTGGGGATTCCCTGCAGGCCGTTCTCGCCACCGGTGATGTCGCGCGCCTGGTTGGCGATGAAGTAGAGCATCTGCGCGAACGCCAGCGTCACCATCGCGAAGTAGATGCCGGTGCGCCGCACCGCGAGGTAGCCCGTCGGGATGGCGATGACCATGGCGACCACGGCACCGCCGATCACCGCGACCGGGAAGGGCAGGCCCGACTTGATGGCGATGAGCCCGGTGGCGTACGCGGAGGTGCCCCAGAAGGCGGCGTGCCCGAAGGACAGCAGGCCGGTGTAGCCGAGCAGCAGGTCCACCGAGATGGCGAACAGCGCCCACGCGGCGATGTCCATGGCCACGGGCGGGTAGACGAACCACGGGAGGGCCAGCACGAGCACCAGGCCGACAGCCAGCATGAGCCAGCGCAGGCCGGGGCGGCGCTGTCCGAGGACGGGCTGGGCGGGGAGGTCGACCTCGACCTTGGCCGTCAGCTGCTGGCTCACGCCACTTCCTCCCTTCCGAAGAGGCCGGAGGGCCGGATGAGGATCACCGCGGCCATCAGCACGAAGATGAGCACCTGCGCGAACGAGGGGGCGTAGGCCTGGCCGTAGGCCTCGACGAGCCCGACGAGGAAGCCGGCCACGACGGCTCCGAGGATCGAGCCGAGGCCGCCGATCACCACGACGGCGAAGAGGATGATGATGAAGTTGCTGCCCATGTCCGCGGTGATGGCGCGGAAGGGCGCCGCCAGGACCCCGGCGAGACCGGCGAGGGCGATGCCGAACCCGAAGACGGGCGTCACCCAGCGGCCGACGTTGATGCCCAGGGCACGTGAGCGCTCGGCGTCCTCGGTCGAGGCCCGCACGATCATCCCGATGCGGGTCTTCGTCAGCAGCATCCACACGGCGACGCACACGAGCACCGAGAACACCGCGACGAAGAGCTGGTACTTCGACAGGGCCACGCCCGCGATCTCGATCCGGCCCTCGAGCCCGGCCGGCACCTGGTACGGGAGGCTGGAGACGCCGTACTGGCGCTTGACGAGGTCGACGAGGATCAGCGTGATGCCGAAGGTCAGCAGGAAGTTGTAGAGCGGGTCCAGCTTGAGCAGCCACCGCACGAAGAGTCGCTCGATGAGCACACCGAACCCGAACATCAGCACCGTGACGATGGGCAGGGCGGCCCAGAAGCCGAGGCCGAGCGTGTCGAGCAGGACCGCCGCCGCGACGGCACCGAGCATGTAGCAGGCGCCGTGGGCGAAGTTGACGACGCCCAGGACGCCGAAGATCACGGCGAGGCCGAGGGCGGCGAGGGCGTAGAACCCTCCGGCCGCGAGGCCCTGCAGCGTGTACTGGATGAACGCGCTCAATGGTGCTCCTGGATCTCAGGGGGCCCCTCCGGGGGCCGGTATGCCGCGGGCGTGCCCACGCGGCATACCGGCCGGTCCGTGAAGGGTCAGGTCACATCTTGCAGTCGGGCGAGACGGAGTTGAACGCCTCCTGGGCCGGGATGGTGCTCACGACCTCCTCGTAGTCCCACTCCTCCTTGACCTGGTCCTTGGACTTGACCTTGACCAGGTAGGCGTCGTGCAGGACGCGGTGGTCCTCCTTGCGGATCTCGCCGTTGCGCAGGAAGACGTCGTCGATCTTCTTGCCCTCGAGCTTGGCGACGACGTCGTCGGAGGCGTCGGTGCCGGCCTCCTGGACGGCCTCGAGGTAGTTCAGCGCGGCCGAGTAGTTCGCGGCGTGGGCGAAGGACGGCCGGGTGTTCGCCTTCTCCTTGAACTTGTCGGCCCAGGCCTTGTTCTTCTCGTCGAAGTTCCAGTACCACGCGTCGGTGAACTGGGTGCCCTCGAACTGGTCGACCCCGAGGCTGTGGATGTCGGTGATGAACATCAGGCCGACGGCGAGCTGCGCCTTGTCCTTCATCCCGGCCTGGTTGTACTGCTTGACGAAGTTGATGAGGTCGCCGCCCGCGGCCATGATCCCGACGACGTCGGGGTTGGACGAGGCCGCCTTGGTGATGAACGTGGCGAAGTTGTCGTTCGGGAACGGCGTCGGGATCGACTGCTGCACGGTGCCGCCGGCCTTCTGCACGGCGTTGGTGAACTGCTTGTTCATGTCCTGGCCGAAGGCGTAGTCGGGGTAGACGATCGACCAGTTCTTGCCGCCGTTCTCGACCGCCGTGGCGCCCGTGCCCTGGGCCAGCATGAACGTGTCGTAGGCCCAGTGGAAGGTGTACTTGTTGCACGACTTCCCCGTCAGCGCGGTGGTGCCGGCGCTGATGTTGATGTGCAGCTTCTTCTTCGTCTTGGCCTGGGTGGCGACGGCGAGCGCTGCCGAGGAGGTCGGGACGTCGAGGATGACGTCGGCCTTCTGCCGGTCGTACATCTCCTGGGCCTTGGTGTTGGCGATGTCCGGCTTGTTCTGGTGGTCGGCCATGACGATCTCGATGTTCTTCGCGACGGCCTTGTCGCCGTACTTCGCCTTGTAGTCGGCGACCGCCATCTCGATGGCGACCTTGCTGTTGGGCCCGGAGAGGTCCTTGTAGACGCCGGACTGGTCGTTGAGCAGGCCGAGGACGACCTTGTCGTCGCTGATCTTGCCGCTGGCGGCGCTGGGGCCCCCGGCCCCGCACGCGGCGAGCACCAGGCTGCCGCTGACGGCTGCTGCCGCCAGTCCGATGGTCTTCTTGCTGCGCATGTCCCCTCCTGGGATGTCGTGTGCCGTGCTGGTGAGGCGTGTTGAGGCGTGGTGAGACGGTGAAGCGGGTGCTACATGCCGAGGTACTCGAGCAGCTCGGTGGTGCGGGCCTGGAACGCGTCGTTGTCCAGCGACTCGACGACCTTCCCCTGAGCCAGCAGGAAGTGGCGGTCCGCGACCGTGGAGGCGAACGCGACGTTCTGCTCCACGAGGAGGACGGCCACGCCCTGGGCCTTGATCTGGCGGATGATCTCGCCGATGCGCTGCACGATGACGGGGGCCAGGCCCTCGCTGGGCTCGTCGAGCAGGAGCAGCCGCGAGCCCATCCGCAGGACTCGCGCGATGGCCAGCATCTGCTGCTCGCCACCGGACAGCTTGGTGCCGGGGAAGTCCCGGCGCTCGTGCAGGACGGGGAACTGCTCGTAGACCTGCTCGAGGCTCCAGGCGTCCTTGCTCGTGACAGGGGGCAGGGTGAGGTTCTCCTCCACCGTGAGGCTGGCGTAGATGCCACGGTCGTCGGGCACCCACCCGAGGCCCGCCTTGGCGCGCGAGTCCGGCGAGCTCCTGCCCAGCTCCCGGCCGTCGAGTCGGATCGCGCCCTCGACCTGGCGGTGCAGCCCCATGATCGAGCGCAGGAGGGTGGTCTTGCCGGCGCCGTTGCGGCCCACCAGGGTCACGACCTCGCCCGCCCGGACGCTGACCGAGACGTCGGTGAGGACCCTGGCCTCGCCGTACCACGCGGAGACGCCCTCGACCTCGAGCACCGGAGCCGTCCTGTCGTCAGACATGCGCGTCACCGGCCTGCCCCAGGTAGGCCGTGATGACCTTCTCGTCGTTGCGCACCTGCTCGTACGTCCCTTCCGCGAGGACCTGGCCGGACTGCAGCACGGTCACGGTGTCGGCGAGCGACCCGACGACGTGCATGTTGTGGTCGACGAAGATCACGGTGCGGCCGCTCGCCACCTTCTTGACGAGGGCGATGGTGCGGTCGACGTCCTCCATGCCCATGCCGGCCGTCGGCTCGTCGAGGAGGAGCAGCTTCGGGTCCAGGGCGAGGGCGAGGGCGAGTTCGAGCGCGCGCTTCTGGCCGTAGGCGAGGGATCCTGCGGCCTGCCCGGCCCGGTCGCCGAGGCCGACCTGCTCGAGCAGCTCCAGGGAGCGCTCGCGGAACTGGCGCATCTGCTTCGAGGACTTCCAGAAGCGGTAGCCCAGCCCGGTGGGCGAGGCCAGCGCGAGCTCGAGGTGCTCGACCAGGGTCATCTGGTCGAAGAGGCTGGTGATCTGGAACGAGCGGGCGATGCCGAGGTGGGCGATCTGCTCCGGTTGCATCCCGGTGATGTCGCGGCCCTGGTAGCGGATCTGACCCGAGCTCGGCGTGAGGAACCCGGTGAGCAGGTTGAACAGGGTGGTCTTGCCGGCGCCGTTGGGGCCGACGAGCGCGTGCACCGTGCCCTCGGCCACGCCCAGGCTGACGTCGGACACGGCCTTGAAGCCGCGGAACTCCTTGGTCAGTGAGCGCGTCTCGAGCAGGGCTTCGGCTGCGGGGGCCTCGCTGGGCACCGGCACCTCCTTGTGCGGGCTTGAGCCGGCGGGCGCTGGCTCAGGTTCTCGTGAACACTAGAGCCGGCCCCTCGCCGCTGACATGGCGGGTCCGTCCACATAAACCGGCGTGGACATGTTCCGGGCTCACACACCCAGCGGTATGCCGTCGGTGCCGCCCAGTGCCTCGACACCCCCCGTGCCCCGGTGCCCCGGTGCCCCGGTGCCCCGGTGCCCCGGTGCCAGCGCCTCAGCGCCTCAGTGCCAGCGAGCGGGGTGCACGTCGCCCGGGATGTCGGCCGCCGGGTCGTAGGGAGTGCGCGTGAACCGGAACGAGCCGAGGTCGAGGTGCGAGACGTGCCCCGCCGCGTCGTGGATGACGCTGAGGGTCTCTCCCTCGTGGTAGCCGTCGAGGCCCACCCAGCCGTACTCGGTGGGCCGGAAGCGCGAGCCGCGGGCGACGCCGGGCTCACCCAGGACGAGGTGGCCTTCGCGGGACAGCGACAGCGTGTAGCCGCTCGTGCCCCAGTACCAGTCGCCCACGAGCTCGAGCGAGGCCGCCTGCTCGGCGTCGGCCGACCACGGGCTCGGCGGCAGCGGCTCACGCTCCGCGAGGGTGTCCATCAGGTCGCCGATGAGTGTCTGGCGCAGCCCGGAGGTCCCGTTGGCGAACACCACGGCGCCGTCGCCGGTGGCGGTGTCGACCCTCAGCCCGGCGAGGAAGCCGGGCATCGAGCCGCCGTGGCCGGCGTAGCGGGTGCCCTCGACGTTCCACACCTGCCACCCGAGGCCGTGCGCGCCGGTCCAGGCCGCGCCGGGCACGTCGTTGACGGCGATGGGAAGACACATCTCCGCGAGGGTGTCCGCGGCGAGGAGGCCGGCGGTCTCCCCGCCGAGGAACGCCGCCCAGCGGGCGAGGTCCTCGACCGTGGACCAGAACTGGCCGGCCGGCGCCATGGCCCCGGCGTCGTGCTCGGGTTCGACGTGCAGCACGTCGGCCAACGGGTGCACGCCCCAGCCCTCCGCGGCGGGCGGCTGCGGCCGTGTGCTCGTGCGCCCCATGCCGAGCGGCTCGAGCAGCGAGCCGGCCACGGCGAGGTCCCAGGGCTCCTGCCGCAGCCGGGCCACGAGCTCGCCGAGCACGGCATACCCGACGTTGGAGTAGTGGAACCGCGCGCCCGGACGGAACTTCAGCTCCGGGCGCGAGGCCACCAGGTCCGCCCACGACCCCCCGGCCACCCGCTCCCACCACGGTCCGGAGGTCTCGGCCTGCAGGCCGGAGGTGTGCGAGAGGAGCTGGGCGATGGTGACGTGCCCCTGGGGCGCGTCGGGCACGTGCCGGCTGACCGCGTCGCCGAGGTCCAGCCGACCCTCGTCCCGCAGGCGCAGGACCTCGACGGCGACGAAGGTCTTGGTGATCGACCCGATGCGGTACTGGGTGCCTGCGTCCGCGGGCGGACCGTCGGAGCGCCCGTTCAGCGTCCCGGCCGCGCCGGACCAGACCAGCCGGCCGTCGCGCACCAGGCCGGCGGCGACGGACGGCAGCCGCTGCTCGGACTGCTCGACCGCCAGCCGGTGGTCCAGCGCACGCGTGGTCGACGGGTCCAGCGCCATGGCGACCTCAGGCCTTCTTGGTCGCGGACTTCGCCGTGGTCTTCTTCGCCGCCGTCTTCTTGCTGGCCGCCTTCTTCGTCGTCGACTTCTTGGCCGCCCGCTTGCGGGTCGTCGGGCCCTTCGCGCGCTTCTCGGCGAGCAGCTCGGCACCACGCTCCGGCGTGATCGACTCGGGGTCGTCGTCCTTGCGCAGCGTCGCGTTGGTCTCACCGTCGGTGACGTAGGCGCCGAACCGGCCGTCCTTGACCACCATCGGCTTGCCCGACACCGGGTCGTTGCCGAGCTCCTTCAGCGGCGCCGTGCTGGCGCCGCGGCCGCGCTGCTTGGGCTGGGCGTAGATGGCGAGCGCCTCGTCCAGGGTGATGTCGAAGAGCTGCTGTTCGCTGGCCAGCGAGCGGGAGTCGGTGCCCTTCTTGAGGTACGGGCCGTACCGGCCGTTCTGGGCCGTGATCTCCACACCCTCCGCGTCGGTGCCGACGACCCGCGGCAGCGACAGCAGCTTCAGGGCGGTGTCGATGTCGAGGGTCGCGAGGTCCATGTCCTTGAACAGCGAGGCGGTGCGCGGCTTGACCTTGTTCTTGCCCTTGAGGGCCGCGGTCTCCTCGTCCAGCACCTCGGTGACGTACGGGCCGTAGCGGCCCGCCCTGGCGACGATCTCACGACCGGTCTCGGGGTCCTGGCCGAGCACCCGGCCGTCGTCGGAGGCCTGCTCGAGCAGCTCGCGGGCCTTCTCGGGCGTCATCTCGTCGGGGGCGATGTCGTCGGTGATCGTGGCGCGGCGCGGCTGTCCGCTGGCCCCCTCCTCGACCTCACCCGTGGACAGGTCGACGCCCGCGGGTGACGTCTCCTCGACGTACGGGCCGTAGCGGCCGACGCGCACCACGACGCCGTCGCCGATCGGGATGGTGGAGATCTCCCGCGCGTCGATCTCGCCGAGGTCCTCGACGAGGTGGCGCAGCCCCTCCATCGTCCTGGCCTCGTCGCCGAAGTAGAAGCGGGCCAGCCACTCCGCCCGGTGCTCCTCTCCGCCCGCGATGCGGTCGAGGTCCTCCTCCATCGAGGCGGTGAAGTCGTAGTCGACCAGGGAGCCGAAGTGCTCCTCCAGCAGCCGCGTCACCGCGAAGGCGAGCCAGGTCGGGATGAGGGCGGAGCCGCGGTTGCCGACGTACCCGCGGTCCTGGATCGTGCCCAGGATCGAGGCGTACGTGGAGGGACGGCCGATGCCCTTCTCCTCCATGGCCTTCACCAGCGTCGCCTCGGTGTAGCGCGGCGGCGGGCTGGTCTCGTGGCCGTCGGCCTCGGCGCGCACGACGGTGAGCGCCACGCCCTCGCTCAGCTTGGGCAGCCGGCGCTCCTCCTCCTGGGCCTGGGCGCTGCGACCGCCGTCGTCGTCGCGGCCCTCCTCGTAGGCGGCGAGGAACCCGCGGAAGGTGATGACGGTGCCGCTGGCGGAGAACTCGACGGTGCGGCCGTCCTCGAGGGTGGCGCCGAGCTTGACGGTGGCGGTGGA
>NZ_DATBMI010000181.1:0-25201 GCF_036554925.1 Pedococcus sp. | reverse complement strand
CGACACCGCCGCGCGCGAGCTGCGCGACTTCACCCCCCTGGTGCCCGGTCAGGTGGGGATCTACATCTGTGGGCTCACGACCCAGAGCGCCCCGCACATCGGCCACGTCCGCTTCGCCGTCGCCTTCGACGTGCTGCGCCGGTGGCTCGAGGACCGCTACGGCTACCAGGTCACCCTGGTCCGCAACGTCACCGACATCGACGACAAGATCCTGGCCAAGTCGGCGGA
This sequence comes from Pedococcus sp., assembly GCF_036554925.1. Taxonomy (NCBI): domain Bacteria; kingdom Bacillati; phylum Actinomycetota; class Actinomycetes; order Micrococcales; family Intrasporangiaceae; genus Pedococcus; species Pedococcus sp. Next base: position 24,973 of record NZ_DATBMI010000181.1, on the reverse strand, counting down.
GGCCGGCGAGCCGTGGTTCGCGCTGTCGTACCGCAACGAGGTCGAGACGGCCCGTGCGCTCGACCTGCTCGGCGTGCTGCCCCCGACCTACGAGCCCCGCGCCACCGGCCACGTCCCCGAGATGGTCGAGCTCATGCAGGTGCTCATCGAGAAGGGCCACGCCTACCCGGCGCCGGACGGCAGCGGCGACGTCTACTTCGACGTCCGCAGCTTCCCGGAGTACGGCGCGCTCACCCACCAGCGCATCGAGGACATGGCGGCGGCCGAGGACGCCGACCCGCGCGGCAAGCGCGACCCCCGCGACTTCGCCCTGTGGAAGGGGCGCAAGGAGACCGAGCCGATCAGCGCCTCGTGGCCCACGCCCTTCGGGGTCGGCCGCCCGGGCTGGCACCTCGAGTGCTCGGCCATGGCCCGCAAATACCTCGGCGACGCGTTCGACATCCACGGCGGCGGCGTCGACCTCCGGTTCCCGCACCACGAGAACGAGCAGGCCCAGTCCCGGGCGGCCGGGCTCGACTTCGCGAGCTTCTGGCTGCACAACGCCTGGGTCACCATGGGCGGCGAGAAGATGAGCAAGTCGCTGGGCAACTCCCTCGTCGTCAGCGAGGTCACCAAGGTCGCCCGGCCCCTGGCCGTCCGCTACTACCTGACCGCCGCGCACTACCGCTCGACGATCGAGTACCACCAGGGCTCCCTCGAGGAGGCCGAGGCCACCGTGGAGCGGATCGAAGGCTTTCTGAAGCGGGCGCTGCGGTCCCTGCCCGCAGGCACCGCCACCACGCCGGACCCCTCCTGCGTTCCCGACGCGTTCGCCGAGGCCATGGACGACGACCTGAACGTGTCCGGCGCCCTCGCCGTGGTGCACGAGACCGTGCGCGCAGGCAACACCGCCCTCGACGACGGTGACGACGAGGCCGTGGCGGAGGCCTTCGCCGCGGTCGTCGCCATGACAGACCTGCTCGGGGTGAACCCGCTCGACCCGCGCTGGGAGACCGGCTCGACGGGCGGGGGCAGCGAGGCCCACGCCGCGCTCGACGCCCTCGTCACCGCCCAGCTCGAGGCCCGCGCCGCCGCCCGGGCCGCGCGCGACTACGCCACCGCCGACGCCATCCGCGACCAGCTCGGTGCCGTCGGCATCCTCATCGAGGACACCGCATCGGGTGCGAACTGGTCGCTCGTCCGCCGCACCGACAGCTGAGAGGCACATCCATGGCAGGCAACTCCCAGCGCCGCGGGGCCGTCCGCAAGGGCAGCTCCAAGAAGGGCGCCACCGTCGGCTCCGGCGGCCAGCGCCGTCGCGGGCTCGAGGGCAAGGGGCCCACGCCCAAGGCCGCAGACCGGCCGCAGCACAAGGCGCACAAGATGGCCAAGGCCGCAGCCAAGCGCGCCGGGACCGGCCCGTCGCGCACGGGGCAGGGCAGGGGCGGGTCGGGCCGCAAGCCCAAGGGCTCGAGCGAGATCGTCGCCGGGCGCAACTCGGTGGTCGAGGCCCTGCGCGCCGACATCCCCGTCACCACGATGTACGTCGCGGGGCGCATCGACGCCGACGACCGGGTCCGCGAGGCCCTCAAGACCGCCACCGAGCGGGGCATCGCGATCCTCGAGACGCCGCGCGGGGAGCTCGACCGGCTGACCGACGGGGCGGTGCACCAGGGCCTGGCGCTGCAGGTGCCGCCGTACGAGTACGCGCACCCGTCGGACTTCATCGACCCGGAGGCACCCGGCATACCCCTGGTGGTGGCCCTCGACGGCATCACCGACCCGCGCAACCTCGGTGCCATCATCCGCTCGGTCGCGGCCTTCGGCGGGCACGGTGTCGTCGTCACCGAGCGCCGCTCGGTCGGCATGACGGCGAGCGCCTGGAAGACCTCGGCGGGAGCGGCCGCCCGGGTGCCGGTGGCGCTGGCCCCCAACCTGACCCGTGCCCTGGAGGAGTACCGCAAGGCGGGCTTCTTCGTGCTCGGGCTCGACATGGACGGCGACGTCGCCCTGCCCGACCTCGAGCTCGCCACCGAGCCCCTCGTCGTGGTGGTGGGGTCTGAGGGCAAGGGGCTCTCGCGGCTCGTGGGAGAGACCTGCGACCAGATCGTCTCGATCCCGATGTCCTCGGCGGTCGAGTCCCTCAACGCCGGGATCGCCACCGGCGTCACGCTCTACGAGATCGCACGGCGCCGGGCCGCCTGACCGCGCCGTGCTCCGCCCCAGCACGGCGGACCCTCGGCGCCCGGCCCAGGCCCTCGTGGCGCGGCTCGCACGGCGAAGGCCCGGTCCTCGCGGACCGGGCCTTCGTGTGCAGTGGTGCGGGCCTACTTGGCCGAGACCACGACCGTCTTCATGATCTTGTCGGCCAGGGTCTGGCGCTTGCTGTCCCAGAGCGGGAAGAGCCAGCCGATGTAGCAGATCAGGCTGTCGACGATGTGCGCGAGGTCGCGGACGAACGCCTTGCCGGTGCCGATGGGCTGGCCGGTCTCCTCGGAGAGCAGGGTGATGCCGACGACCTTGCGGCCGACGGTCTGGCCCTGGCCACCCTTGATCCAGCGGTTCCAGATGCCGATGCCGAGCATGATCGCGATGCCGAGGAACATCACCGGCAGGTTGCCGCTGTCGGCGCCGCTGGTGGCGTTGGTGGTGTCGCCCATGGTGGTGCTGGCCGACCAGGTCTTCGGGGCGCCGATCCAGTAGAGGATGTAGCCGGGAAGCGTGATCAGGCTGTCGATGAGGTAGCCACCGACGCGCACGGGCCAGCTCGCGAACTGGCCGCCCTGCGGGCTCATCATGCCGCCGCCGGACGGGGCCGGAGCGCTGGAGTAGCCGCCACTGGGCGGCGGAGGCGGCGGAGTGCCGTAGTCAGACATGGGATTCCCCTCTGTGGTGCGGGCAGTCGCGCCCGCGTGCGGCGCACAGACTAGAGGACGCGAGGGTGGCGTGGGACGTTGTCGGGGCGGTGAGCAGGCAACGAAATGGGAACGTCTGGCGGAACCGAGTGGCGTGGTGGACCAGCGCGGAGGGAAGGTGCGACGCTCGGGGAAGACGCTCTCGCACCCGCGGGGCCCCGAACGGGAGGAACCCATGAGCAACCAGTACCCGCCGCCGCCCCCGCCGCCGGGAGAGTCCGGCTACCCGGGGATGCCGGGCGGGCCGGGCGCCGGCCCGATGCCGCAGGCACCGCCGGTGCCGGGCGCTCCCGCACCGGCGTCCAAGCCCTCCTCGATCGTGCAGGCCGTGCGGCTGATGTACCTCGGCGCCGTCCTCACCGTGCTGGGCGGACTCCTGACGCCGCTCATCAGGGACGACCTGCGCGGCTCCATGGAGGAGGCCATGGCCGGCCAGCCGACCCCCATGACGGCCGATCAGCTCGACACCATCGTCACCGTCATCGTCGCGGTGTCCGTGGTGTTCGGGTTCATCTGGGCGGGCGTGTGGCTCCTGATGGCCTGGGTCATCGGCAAGGGCAAGTCCTGGGGGCGGGTCGTCGCCACCGTCCTGTTCGCCCTGAACCTCGTGTCCTTCCTGGCCGGCATCGCGCAGGGCCAGGCCACCGGCGTCGTGCTCGTCGTCAACCTGCTGACCTTGCTCGTCGGCGGGTTCGTCGTGGCGCTGCTGTGGCGGAAGGACTCCTCGGCGTACATCGCCGCGGCGTCCGCGCCGCGCTACTGACGCCGGCTGCCACGACGGCTGCCACGACACGGCGGGTATGCCGCGCTGCTTCCGCGCGCGGCGCACCCGCCGTGTCGTGTGGTCGGGTCAGCTGCCCAGCTCGTCGCCGAACATCGCCACGACGGGCATCTCGACGGTGTCGACCCCGAGCACCGCCTTCTCGTCGGGCTTGCCGGGCAGCACCTTCTCGACGTAGTCCGCGATGGCGTCCTCGATGGCCACGTCGTGGCCGGCCTTCTCCGACATGTACCAGCGGTGCTCGAGCACCTCGTGGAACACCTCGGCCGGCTCGAGCTTGGCGGTCAGCTCGCGCGGCACCGTGCGGGTGATCGGCTCGTAGATCCTGGCGAGCCAGTCGTGGGCGACGATCTCCTCGTCCTCGTTCTGGCGGTCCTGCGAGGCCCGGTAGGAGTCGAGGTCGTTGAGCAGGCGCCGGGCCTGGTTCTCCTCGACGTCGAGCCCGGTGAGCCGCAGCAGCCGCCGCGAGTGGTGGCCGGCGTCGACGACCTTGGGCTGGATCTGGATCTGGGTGCCACCGAGGTCGGTGGAGATCGCGAGCTCGTCGACGTCGAACCCGAGCTCGTTGAGCCGGCGGATCCGGGCGTCGACGCGCCAGCGGTCGCCCCGCTCGAAGCGCTCGAGGCCGGTCAGCTCCTGCCACAGCTCGTGGTAGCGGGTCACGATCCGATTCGAGGTCTCGATCGGGTCGGAGGCCTCGTGCAGAAGCCCGCCGGCCTCGAGGTCCATCAGCTCGCCGGCGATGTTCACGCGGGCGATGTCGAGGTCGTGCTCACGCTGGCCCCTGGTGAGCTCGTGGTGCAGCTCCCCGGTCTCGGCGTCGACGAGGTAGGCCGCGAAGGCGCCCGCGTCGCGTCGGAACAGGGTGTTGGAGAGCGAGACGTCGCCCCACCAGAAGCCGGCGAGGTGCAGCCGCACGAGGAGGACCGCGAGGGCGTCGATGAGCCGCTTGCCGGTGTCGGGGCGCAGCGACTGGCTGAACAGCGCGCGGTAGGGCAGCGAGAACTGCAGGTGGCGCGTGATGAGGCACCCGTCGAGCGCCGTCCCGTCGGCCTGCTCGCGACCGCTGACGATGCCGAACGGCTCCACGCAGGGCAGGTCGAGCCGGCCGAGGGTGCGCAGCAGGTGGTACTCGCGGAAGGCGATGTCGGTCTTGATCTCCTTGACGGCGAGCACCCGGTTCGAGAGCCGCACGAACCGCACGACGTGGCGGGAGATGCCGCGGGGGAGGGCGGCGAGGTACTCCTCTGGCCACTGCTCGAGCGGGGTCTCCCACGGCAGGTCCAGCAGGGCGGGGTCGGGGCGTGCCGCGGTGATCTCGAGTGCCACCGCCCCATCGTGGCAGATGCGCGAAGGGCGGCACCCCCGGTGGGGTGCCGCCCTCGTGCGATGCGGTCAGCGTTGCGACCGCGCCGGAGCGTCAGTCGCCGAGGCGCTCGCCGCTCTGCGCGTCGAACACGTGGACGTGCCCGGCGTTGGGGGCGAGGTAGACCATCTCACCCTTCTGCGGGGGACGGCGGCCGTCGACGCGCGCGATGAACGGCTTCTCGGGGATCTCGACGCCGGACTCGTCCTGGTCGGCGTGGAGGTGGGCCTTGGTCGAGCCGTAGATGTAGGCGTCGGCGCCGAGCTCCTCGACGACGTCCACGGTCACCGGGATGCCGTGGCCCTCGGTGGTCATCTCGAGGTCCTCCGGGCGGACCCCGATGGTGACCTGCTTGCCGCTGGCGCCCGCGAGCCGGTCACGCTCGACGGCGATCCTCGAGCCGCTCACCGACACGCCGCCGTCGACCACGTCGACGTCGAGCAGGTTCATCGCCGGGGAGCCGATGAAGCCGGCGACGAACACGTTGTTCGGGTGGTCGTACATCCGGCGCGGGGTGTCGCACTGCATCAGGAGACCGTCCTTCAGCACCGCCACCCGGTCGCCCATCGTCATGGCCTCGACCTGGTCGTGGGTGACGTAGACGGTGGTGACGCCGAGGCGGCGCTGCAGCGAGGCGATCTGGGTGCGGGTCTGGACGCGCAGCTTGGCGTCGAGGTTCGACAGCGGCTCGTCCATGAGGAAGACCTGCGGCTGGCGCACGATCGCGCGGCCCATGGCGACGCGCTGGCGCTGGCCACCGGAGAGCGCCTTCGGCTTGCGCTCGAGGTAGGGCTCGAGGTCGAGGATCTTGGCGGCCTCCTGGACGCGCTTGTTGATCTCGGCCTTGTCGACGCCGGCGATCTTGAGGGCGAAGCCCATGTTGTCGGCCACCGACATGTGCGGGTAGAGCGCGTAGTTCTGGAACACCATGGCGACGTCGCGGTCCTTGGGGGACAGGTTGGTCACGTCGCGGTCGCCGATCCAGATCTTGCCCTCGTTCACCTCCTCGAGGCCGGCGAGCATGCGCAGCGAGGTGGACTTGCCACACCCGGAGGGGCCGACGAGGACGAGGAACTCGCCGTCCTCGATGTCGATGTTGAGCTTGTCGACCGAGGGGACGTCGTTGCCCGGGTAGATCCGGGTTGCCTCGTCGAACTTGACTGTTGCCATGGCGTCTTTGCCTTCCTTCACCGGCAGGAACGTGCCGGACGATCCGTTGTAAAGGGTGGTTCCCCGGGGGCGTCGGTGCCCGCGGTGGCGTCAGTCTGACGCACGACGGAGCGTTTGGCCAACGTTGTCCACGGCCCGCTCCGGGCAGGGCCGTGGCCCCCGGCTCCGGCCGCGGCCCGAGAGAGTTACCGAATCGTGTGCAAAAACTTGCAGGCTTCTTGCCTGACACCCTGCAAGTTCTTGCTATCTTCACCTCACCGTCAGGGCCGCAACGTTGCGCCCTGCGCACAACAAGGAGAATTCATGCACAAGCGTGCCTTTGGCGCAGCGGCCGTGACGGGTGTCGCTGCCCTGCTCATGAGCGCCTGTGGCGGTGGCGGCGAGGCTGCCTCCCCCTCGGCCACCAGCTCGGCCACGGCGTCGGAGACGGCGACCGCGATCCCCACCCCGACCGGCACCGAGGCCCCCGTCCGCGACGCGGCCGCCGACCTCGTGATCTGGGCGGACGCGGACCGCGCACCGATCATCAGCAAGTACGCCCAGGAGTTCGGCAAGGAGAACGGCGTCAAGGTCGCCGTGCAGATCTCCGTCGACACTCGTGAGCAGTTCAAGGACGCCACGAAGGTCGGCAAGGGCCCGGACGTCATCGTCGGCGCCCACGACTGGCTCGGTGAGCTCGTGCAGAACGGCACCGTCGCCCCGATCCAGCTCTCCGACGACGTGGCCGGCAAGTTCTCCGAGAACTCCATCGCCGCCACCAAGTTCAACGGCCAGACCTACGGCGTCCCCTACGCCGTGGAGAACATCGGCCTCATGCGCAACACCGCTCTCGCGCCCACGGCCCCCAAGACCATGGACGAGCTCGTGAAGATGGGCACCGAGGCCAAGAGCAAGTCCGGCGGCAAGGTCACCAACGTCCTCATCCAGCAGGTCGGCAAGACCGGTAACGCCTACTACAGCTACCCGTACCTGAGCGCCTTCGACGGCGGCATCTTCGCCACCAAGGCCAACGGCGACTACGACCCCAACAAGGTCATCGTCAACAGCGCCGGCTCGATCAAGGGCGCCCAGGTCCTCTCCGACCTCGGCAAGAAGAAGGTCCTGTCCACCAACGTCGGCGACGACAACGCCGAGGGCCTCTTCACCAGCGGCAAGGCCGCCTTCTTCATCACCGGCCCGTGGTCGGTGCCGAACGCCAAGAAGGCCGGCATCAAGTACGAGATCACCAACCTGCCCTCGCTGGCCGGTGGCGGCGCCATGAAGCCGTTCCTCGGCGTTCAGATGTTCTACGTCTCCGCGAAGGCCAAGAACGCGGTCCTCGCCCAGGAGTTCGTCACCAACTACGTCCCGCGCAAGGACGTGCAGCTCGCGCTCTTCGAGGCCGGCGGCCGTCCCCCGGCACTGACCGAGGCCTACAACGAGGTCTCGGCCAACGACAAGGACGTCAAGGCGTGGTTCGAGGCCGGCAAGGAGGGCGCGCCCATGCCCAACATCCCGGCCATGAACTCCGTGTGGGGCCCGCTCGGCCAGGCGGCCGCGGACGTCATCTCCGGCAAGGACCCGAAGGCGCGCTTCGACGCGGCCCAGAAGGAGATCGTCGGGAACATCGCGAAGGGCTGATGAGCTCCTAGCTGTCCCACGTGTGCCGGGTGGTCACCGCCCGCGGTGACCACCCGGCACACATCGCACCCGGGGCGCCTCGACCGCCCGGGCCCCGCCACCACCGCTGCTGGCCCCCTCCCCGCAGCGGCCGCTCGTCCCGTTCAGGAGAACGCCCCATGGCCGTCGAAACCTCGTTCCGCGACCCCTCCACCCGCACTGGTCCGGCTCCGGTGTGGGTCCTCGTCGTCAAGTGGGTGCTGCTGGCGCTCGTCGTGGCGTTCGGGGTCCTCGTGTCCTGGCGACTGGTCGAGCAGGGTCAGTCGATGTACGTCGTGCTCATCGCCTTCGTGGTGATGGCGGCGCTCGCCGTGTACTCCACGCGCCGGGCGGTCGCGCTGAAGTACCTGCTCCCGGGCATGCTGCTGCTGGTGGCGTTCCAGGTCTGGCCGATCGTCTACACGGCCGCGACCGCCTTCACGAACTACGGCGACGGACACCTGCTCACGAAGCAGGAGGCCACGGCCAACATCATCGCCAACTCCGTCCAGGAGGTGGAGGGCGCACCCCGCTACCGGCTGAGCATCGCCGTCCCCCAGGGGCAGGACGCGGCCACCGGTGACCTGACGTTCCTGCTGACCGACCCGGACGGGAAGTACCTCGAGGGCACCGTCGAGGGGCTCGAGGACCTGCCGGCCGACGGTGTCGAGGCGACCACGACGGGCAAGATCACCGCCGCCCCGGGCTTCACGATCCTGAACGCCAAGCAGGTCAACCAGCGGGGCAAGGACCTCGGTGAGTTCGCCGTGCCGGTGGGCGACGGCGGCATCAAGGCCATCGGGCTCAGCGAGGCCTTCCAGGGCAAGGCAACGGTGACCTACGACGAGTCGGCCGACACGCTGACCGACACCGCCACCGGCAAGACCTACGTGCCGCGCGACGCCTCGTGGGTCCCGGAGGACGGCCAGGGCGAGGCCTACCCGCAGGGGTGGAAGGAGAACGTCGGCTGGGAGAACTTCTCGACGCTGCTGACCAACGACACCATCCGTGCCGGCTTCCTCAAGATCTTCACCTGGAACGTCGCCTTCGCCCTCATCTCGGTCGGCTCGACGTTCCTGCTCGGAATGCTGCTCGCCCTGCTCTTCAACGACGACCGGATCAAGGGGAAGGGCGTCTTCCGGTCGATCCTGATCCTCCCCTACGCGATCCCCGGCTTCGTGACCGCGCTGCTCTGGGCATCGATGTTCAACCAGGACTTCGGCCTCATCAACGACATCACCGGGCTGAACGTCGACTGGCTGGGCAACCCGTGGGCGGCCAAGGCGGCGATCCTCATCACCAACCTGTGGCTCGGCTTCCCGTACATGTTCCTCGTCTGCACCGGCGCGCTGCAGTCCATCCCCGGAGACGTGCGCGAGGCGGCGAAGATCGACGGGGCGGGTCCGGTCCGCACGGTGGCCTCGATCATCATGCCGCTGCTGCTCGTCGCCGTCGGGCCGCTGCTCATCGCGTCGTTCGCCTTCAACTTCAACAACTTCACGCTGATCTTCCTGATGACCGAGGGCGGCCCGTTCACGGAGGGCGACACCAGCATCGGGTCCACCGACCTGCTGATCACCTACGCGTTCCGCATCGCCTTCAGCGGCGTCAACCCGAACTACGGCCTGGCGTCCGCGATCTCGATCTTCATCTTCTTCATCGTCGCGCTCATGAGCTACGCGGGTTTCCGGCGCACCAAGTCCCTGGAAGAGGTCAACTGACATGGCTACTGGAGTGCAGACCACGACCGGTCCCACGGCCCCGGCCACGACCCGACCGAGCCGCCCCACCCCGCGCTCGGCCCGCGGCGGCAGCGTCTGGTGGCGCTACCTGCTCGTGGCCGTCGTGCTGGTGTGGGCGCTGTTCCCGGTGATGTTCCTCGTCTCCGCGGCGCTCAACCCGGCGGGCACGCTGTCGACCAGCGAGCTCATCCCGAAGCAGTTCTCCATGGCCAACTTCGAGACGCTCTTCAGCGACGAGGCGCGCCCCTACACCTCCTGGTACAAGAACTCGCTCATCATCGGCCTCGTCGGGGCCCTGGCCCAGACGTTCATCGGCGCCTGCGCCGCCTATGCGTTCTCGCGCATGCGGTTCACCGGTCGCCGGCCGGGGCTGCTGGCGCTGCTGCTGCTCCAGCTGTTCCCCGCGTTCCTGGCCTTCGTGGCGCTCTACATCACCTTCGCGGCCATCGGTGACGTCATCCCGACCCTGGGCCTCAACACCGTCTGGGGCCTGCTGCTCGTCTACCTCGGCGGGGCCATGGGTGCCAACGTCTGGCTGCTGAAGGGCTACTTCGACACCGTGCCGCGCGAGCTCGACGAGGCCGCCAAGGTCGACGGCGCCAGCCACGCGCGCATCTTCTTCACCATGACGCTGCGCCTCGTGACGCCGATCCTCGTCACCGTCTTCATGCTCGGCTTCGTCGGCCTCTACAGCGAGTTCATCCTGGCCAGCATCTTCCTCCGGGACGTCGACAGCCAGACCCTCAGCGTGGGCCTCTACAGCATGACCGTCGGCAACGAGCGCAACCGCCTCTTCGGCCAGTTCGCGGCCGGCGCCCTGCTCGCCTCGGTCCCGGTGGTGCTGCTCTACCTCGGTGCCCAGCGGTACCTCGTCGGCGGCCTGACCCAGGGCTCGGTGAAGTGACCGACCTGCCCGTTCCTCCCGTCCAGCCCGACCTGCTCGGGCAGCCGCACCACGACGGCTCGGCGCTCTACGTCTCCGACCCGTACCCGCAGCTCGGCGACACCGTCACCGTGCGGGTCCGCGTGCCGCACGACGCCGACGTCCGGGCGGTGCACGTCCGGCTCACCCCGGACGCCGAGCCGTACTTCGTCGACGCCGCCGTGGAGCGCCGGACGGCGACGGACACCTGGTGGGCGGCGGACATCGTCGTGCACAACCCCGTCACCAACTACCGCTTCATCCTCGAGGGCGGGCCCACGGCATACCAGTGGCTGAACGGCACCGGCGTGCACCTGCGCGACGTCCCGGACGCCGCGGACTTCCGCCTCACCGCCTTCGACGCCCCGCCCGCCTGGGCGAGCGACGCCGTGGTCTACCAGGTGTTCCCGGACCGCTTCGCCCGGTCGGCGCAGCAGGACCACCGGCCCGTGCCGGACTGGGCCATCCCCGCAGAGTGGGACGACTCGCCCGACCTCACCCCGGGCCGGATCGCCCACCACTTCTTCGGTGGCGACCTCGACGGCGTCGCCGATCACCTCGACCACCTCGACGCCCTCGGGGCGAACGTCCTCTACCTGACGCCCTTCTTCCCCGCCCGTTCCAACCACCGCTACGACGCCTCGAGCTTCGACCGGGTCGACCCCGTGCTCGGCGGCGACGAGGCGCTGCACCGACTCGTCGACGCGGCGCACGCGCGCGGCATGAAGGTCCTCGGCGACTTCACGACGAACCACACGGGCGACGCGCACGAGTGGTTCGTCGCCGCCCGGGCGGACGAGGACTGCGAGGAACGGAGCTACTACTTCTGGGACGACAGCGCGCTCGGCTACGTCGCCTGGCTGGGCGTCCCGTCGCTGCCGAAGCTCAACTACGACAGCGACGCGCTGCGGCATCGCGTGTTCGAGGACAAGGACGGCGTCGTCCGGCGGTGGCTCACCGGGGACAGCCCGCTCGACGGCTGGCGGGTCGACGTCGCCAACATGACGGGCCGCTACCGGGGGCAGGACCGGAACCACGAGATCGCCCAGCAGATGCGCTCGGCCATGGCCGACGCGGCGCCGGACGCGCTCCTGGTCGGCGAGCACTGCCACGACTACACCCGCGACGCGCAGGGCGAGGGGTGGCACGGCGTCATGAACTACGCGGGGTTCACCCGCCCCGTCTGGACCTGGCTGCGCGACCGCGGCCAGGCGCCGAAGTTCCTCGGCTCGCCGCTGATGGTGCCGCGGCTCGGCGGCACCTCCGTGATGGAGACCATGCGCGAGTTCGCCGCCGGGGTCCCGTGGACCACCGTGCGGCACAGCTTCACGCTCGTCGGCTCCCACGACACCACCCGTATCCGCACCCTCGTCGGCGAGGACGCGCGGCAGGTCGACGTCGCCGCGGGCCTGCTGTTCACCATGCCGGGCATCCCGATGCTCACCTACGGTGACGAGATCGGCATGCGCGGCGACTTCGGCGAGGACGGGCGCCGGCCGATGCCGTGGGACGAGACACGGTGGGACGGTCGCCTGCTCGGGGTCTACCGTGGACTCATCGCGGCACGGCGGGGCTCCATGGCCCTGCGCGAGGGCGGGGTCCGCTGGGTCCACGCCGACGACGACGCCCTCGTCTTCCTGCGCGAGAGCCCCGACGAGGTGGCGCTCGTGCACTGCGCCCGCGGCGCCCACGACCCGGTGGCCCTCAGCACCCGGAACCTGCCGGGCATCGGGAGCGGGTCCGCGGCATACGGGCCCCCGCCGGAGCTCGGCGTTGAGACACTGACCCTGAGGGCCGACGGCCCGCAGGTCTCGATCTGGACATGGACGGTGACGGAGTGAAGGCACGGCTGGCGGACATCGCCGCGCACGCCGACGTCAGTGAGGCGACCGTCAGCCGGGTGCTCAACGGCAAGCCCGGCGTGGCCGAGTCGACCCGCCAGGCCGTGCTCACCGCGCTCGACGTCCTCGGCTACGACCGGCCGTCCCGACTGCGGCGCAAGAGCGCCGGGCTCGTCGGCCTCATCGTGCCGGAGCTGAGCAACCCGATCTTCCCGGCGTTCGCGCAGATCATCGAGACCGCGCTCGCGCGCAACCGCTTCACCCCGGTCCTCTGCACGCAGACGCCCGGCGGGGTCCATGAGGACGAGTACGTCCAGATGCTGCTCGACCGCGGCGTCGCGGGGATCATCTACGTCTCGGGCCAGCACGCCGACACCACCACCGACGCCGAGCGCTACACCAAGCTGCGCGAGCGCGGCCTGCCGATCGTGCTGGTCAACGGCTACCACGAGGGCATCGACGCGCCCTTCATCTCCAACGACGAGGTCGCCTCGATGGACCTCGCGCTCAGCCACCTCGTCGCGTTGGGCCACACGAGGATCGGGCTCGCGGTCGGGCCGGACCGGTACGTTCCCGTGATCCGCAAGATCCAGGGGTTCCGGGCCGCCATGAAGTCGCTCCTGGGCCTCGACGACGTCGAGGACCTCATCGAGCGCACGATGTTCTCCCTCGAGGGCGGTGACACCGCGGCCGCCCGGCTGATCGAGAAGGGCTGCACGGCCGTGGTGTGCGGATCGGACCTCATGGCGCTCGGGGCGATCCGCGCTGCGCGGAGGACGGGCCTCGAGGTCCCGGACGACTTCTCCGTCGTGGGCTACGACGACTCGCCCCTGATCGCCTTCACGGACCCGCCGCTGACCACGGTGCGGCAGAGCGTCCAGGCCATGAGCGAGGCGGCGGTGCGCGCCCTGCTCGACGAGATCGCCGGCGAGCCCGCGCCGCGGGCCGAGTACATCTTCCGCCCCGAGCTGGTCGTGCGCTCCTCGACGGGCGCCGCGCGGCAGCGGCAGGTCAGGTAGCCTGCCCGGCGCGCTGCCGGCGCAGGGTCGCGAGCGCCTCGGCGACGTCGCCGGGGGAGTCGAGCCGGTAGCGGGCGGCGCTCTCGCCCGGGCCGACCTTGACGCTGATGTCGGCGTCTCCCATCACCTCGAACGCGTGCTCGTCGGTGACGTCGTCGCCGAAGTAGGCCACCGCGGCGGCCCCGACCTCGTCGCGCAGGGCCATGAGGGCGGTGCCCTTGTCGGCGGTCACCACGGACATCTCGACCACGTCCTTGCCGCGCAGCACCGTCACGCCCGTATGCCGCCCGGCCACCTCGAGCGCGGACGTCACCGCAGCGTCGGCGACCGCCTGGTCCTCGCCGCGGGTGTGCAGGACCGTCGCCTTGGGCTTGAACTCCAGGCGCACGCCCGGGTGCCGGTCGATGACGCCGTGCAGGTCGGTGGTGAGGCGCTCGAGCAGCGCGGACTGGTCCTCGGAGAGCGCGTCGTCGGTGTCGTCCCGGCTGCTCTGCGCCCCGTGGCTGCCGATGCGGGTCACGCGGCTGCCCGCGGGGAGGTCGGTCAGCGTGGTCAGCACGTCGAGGTCGCGGCCGGACACCACCGCGGTGTGGGTCCGCGGCAGGTCGGCCAGGGCGGTGAGGTCCTCGAGGGTGCCGTCGAGGGCGCGAGCCTGCATCGGGTCGGCCACGAAGGGGGCGAGGACGCCGTCGAAGTCGCTGGCGACCAGCACCTCGGGCACGCGGCAGAAGGCCTCGAAGGCCTCCAGGAGGTCGGCCGGCAGACCCATCAGGGGCGGCCTCCGGTCTCGGCGGACTGGGGGCTCCCGGCGGACTGGGGGCTCCTGGCGGCCTGGCGCGCCTCGACGGCTCGCTGGTCGGCTGCCGCGTGGGCGTCGTCGGCGGTCTGCTCCCTGGTCGTGCGCCTGGGCCTCGACGGCGCGCACTCGAGGGCCTCGAGGAACCGGCCCGCCCAGCGCTGCACGTCGTGGTCGGCGACCCGCCGCCGCATCGCCCGCATCCTCCGGCGGCGCTCCGCCTCGGTCGCGGTCATGGCGGTGACGATCGTCTGCTTCAGGCCCGCGATGTCGTGGGGGTTGCACACGTAGGCCTGGTGCAGCTCGTGCCAGGCGCCGGCGAACTCGGACAGCACGAGCGCGCCGCCTCCGTCGTGCCGGCAGGCCACGTACTCCTTCGCGACGAGGTTCATGCCGTCGCGCAGGGGCGTGACCAGGAGGACGTCGGCGGCGAGGAACATCGCGGCCATCTCGTCACGCGGGTAGGAGTGGTGCAGGTAGTGCACCGCGCTGGAGCCGATGTCCGCGAACTCGCCGTTGACGCGCCCCACCTCGGCCTCCACCTCCTGGCGCAGCTCGCGGTAGGCCTCGACGCGCTCGCGGCTCGGCGTGGCGACCTGCACGAAGACCTGGTCGGGCGGGGCGACCACGCCGTCCTCGAGCAGCTCGGCGTACGCCTTGAGGCGGTGCCGGATGCCCTTGGTGTAGTCGAGTCGGTCGACACCGAGGAGCAGGGTCTCGGGGTTGCCGAGCGACTCGCGGATCTCCTTGGCCCGCTGGATCACCTCGGGCGTCTGGGCGAGCTCCTCGAGCCCGGCGAAGTCCACCGAGATCGGGATGGCACTGGCCCGCACGTAGCGGGTGGGCCGGCCCTCGACGGCGGCGTTGACGACCTCGCCCTTGGTGGTCAGGCCGAGCAGTCGTCGGCAGGCCCGCATGAAGTTGTGGGCGTCGTCGATCCGCTGGAAGCCCAGGAAGTCGGCGCCGAGAAGACCCTCGAGGAGCCGCCGGCGCCACGGGAGCTGCGCGAACAGCTCCACGGGTGGGAACGGGATGTGGTTGAACCAGCCGATGCGCACGTCAGGGCGCAGCTCGCGGACCATCGCGGGGACGAGCTGCAGCTGGTAGTCGTGCACCCAGATCGTCGCACCCTGCGCCGCCACCTCGCAGACCGCCTCGGCGAACCGGCGGTTGACCCGCTCGTAGGCGGCCCACCAGTAGCGGTGGAAGCTCGCGGGGACGATGACGTCGTGGAAGATCGGCCACAGCGTGTCGTTGCTGAAGCCCTCGTAGTAGTCGGCGACCTCCTCAGGGCTGAGGGGCACCGGCCGCAGGAACATGCCGTCCTCCTCGAACGGCTCCGGTGCCTCTCCCGCGTCGCCGGCCCAGCCCACCCAGGCGCCGTCGCGGCCCCGCATCACCGACTCCATGGCGGTGACGAGCCCGCCGGGGCTGCGCCGCCACCCGACCTCGCCGTCGGGACCGACCACGCTGTCGACGGGCAGCCGGTTGGCCGCCACGACCAGGTCAAAGGTGCGGGTACTGCCGGACACGCGATCAACTCCCCGGGATGCTGGCTGCGCCGTCAACCCTACGTCGTGGTGTCTTGACCTGCACCAACGGCCAGCGGCCCCGCTTCCTCTAGCGCGGGCCGGGGGTGCGGTCTACCGTCTGAGCATGAGGATCTCGGATGTGGTGCGCCGCAAGGGCGACCTGGTGGTCACGGTACGGCCCGACGACACGGTGGAGCGGCTTCTGGAGCTCCTCGAGGAGCACAGGATCGGCGCCCTCGTCGTCAGCGAGGACGGCGAGGGGGTGGCCGGGATCGTGAGCGAGCGCGATGTCGTGCGCCACCTGCACAGCGACGGGCCCGCGATCCTGCAGGAGTCGGTGTCCGCGATCATGACCAGCGAGGTCACCACCTGCGACTTCGACATGCACATCGAGGACCTCGCCCGCGTGATGACGGACCTGCGGATCCGGCACGTGCCCGTGGTGGTCGAGGGGAAGCTGATGGCCATCGTCAGCATCGGGGACGTGGTCAAGAACCGGATCGACGAGCTGCAGGCGGAACGTGACCAACTCGTTGGGTACATCCAGCAGTAGCCTCGCTGACGGCGCCCACGGGGTCGCCTTACGGTAGGACCATGACGACGGAGGCACTCGGAGGCGGCGAGCCCGCTCTCGGTGTGCCCAGGGCCCCCTCGGTGGGGCGCTACCGCCTCGTCCAGCAGATCGGTGAGGGCGGGATGGGGGTCGTCCACCTCGCGCTCGACCCCAGCGGTCGTGCGGTGGCGCTGAAGCTGCTCCGGCCGCACATCGCCCTGGACCGCGACGCCCGCACCCGGCTGGCGCGCGAGGTGGACATCCTCGGACGGGTCCAGGACCCCCGGGTAGCCCCGGTGCTCGACGCCGACCTCGAGGGCGACCAGCCGTATGTCGTCACCCGCTACGTTCCGGGTCCGTCGCTCGACGAGGTCGTCCGCGAGCACGGCCCCATGACCGGCGCCGACCTCGCACGCCTGGGCAGAGGGCTCGCCGGCGCCCTCGACGCCATCCACGCCGCGGGTGTCATCCACCGCGACCTCAAGCCCGCGAACGTCCTGCTGCTCGACGGCGACCCCGTGGTCATCGACTTCGGCATCGCGCACGTCGCGGACGACGTCCGGATCACGCTGACCGGGCTGGTCATGGGCACGCCCGGCTACCTCAGCCCCGAGGTCGTGGAGGGTGCCGAGGTCACCGAGGCCACGGACTGGTGGGGCTGGGCCGCCACCCTGGCCTTCGCGGCCTCCGGGGCCCCGCCCTTCGGCCGGGGGCCGATGGACGTCGTGCTCAGCCGCGTCGCCCGGGGCGAGGCCGACCTCTCCGGCGTCGACCCGCGCCTGGCCCCCCTGCTGTATGCCGCGTTGTCGCCGCGGCCGGAGGAGCGCCCGGACGCCGCCGAGGTCGTCGAGGCGCTCGAGCGCTACGCGGCCGGCAAGCCGCCCACGGAGGTGTTTGGCGCCGTGCCCACGGCGCGGCACACCCAGGTCATCGACCGGCGCCCCGCCACCGTGCAGGAGCCGCGGCCGGTGGGCCCGCTGGGACTGCCGCCGGACGTGGAGCCGTGGGGGCACCAGGCGCCGGTCGAGCCAGCCGGCTGGGATGCGCCTGCCGGCTGGGACGGCCAGGGTGACGGCGAGGACGCGTCGGACTGGCAGGCGGCGTGGCAGGCAGGGCCGGGCGAGCCGGACCCGCGCATCAGCCGGCCCCAGCGCTCCGGGACCCTGGTCGCCCTGCTGGCCGCCGTGGTGGCCGGGGTCGCCAGCTGGCCGGTCGTGACGGCCGGGGTCATCGTGCTCTGGTGCTGGCTGGCCCGCACGGCCGACCGCTCCGTCACCTCCCTCGTGGTGCGCCGCCACAGCCGCGGACGCCGCCGCAGCGATGTCCCACTGGCCGTGGTCGCCAGCCCCTGGCACCTCGTGGTGGGGGCGCTGGGCACCGTTGTCGGCCTGCTCCTGCCCGCGATGGTGGCGTTCTCGGCGGTCTTCAGCGCCGCGCTCGCCACCGTGGCCGTCACCGGCGGCCCGAGCGAGCCGAACTCCGCCCTTCCCATCGCGGTCGGCGCCCTGTTCGGCATCCTGGTGGCATGGTGGGGGCCCGGCGGCTCCGGTCTGCGCCGCGGGACCCGCAGCATCGTGCGCGGCGTGACGCCCGGCCCGCGGTCCACCCGGGTCGCCGTCGCCCTCGTCCTGCTGGTCGCGGTCGGGCTCGGCGTCTGGTCCTACCTGCAGCTCGGCGCGCCGCAGTGGTGGCCGTGGCAGGCACCCTCGGGGATCTGGTCGGGTCTGGCTCGATGACGCATCCCCCCGTTCCCCCCGACGGCGCGGCGGGGTCGGCCGGACTGCCTCCGCGCAAGGCGGTGCCGCGACGCCCGAGGGTGCCGCGGAGCCTGTGGCGGGGTGAGGAGGTCACCGAGACCCTGCCCATCGTGGAGTCGCTGCGCCTCACGCCGTACCGCAACCCCCGGGTCCTGCAGGCCGCCGCCGAGGAGCGGGAGGCCCGGGCGTCGGTGGACCTCGCGCTGCGCGCTGGGGAGCTCATGCTCCGGTGCGGCGCCGGCGTCTCGCAGGTCGAGTCCAGCGTCATCGCGGTCGCCGCGGCTGCGGGGCTCGACAACCTCGAGGTCGACATCACGCTGCAGTCCCTGCTCGTGCAGTGCACCACCGCCTCAGGTCAGCAGATCACCATGCTGCGGGTCGTCCGCTCCGCCACGCACGACTACGCGCGCCTGTCCGCCGTCCACGAGTTCGTCGAGAACCTCGTCGCCGGCAGCTACGACCGCGAGGCCGCGGCGGCGCGCCTGCGTGACATACGCCGGATGCCGCGGTTCTGGCCGCGGTGGGTCGTGCACGGTGCCATGGGAGCGCTGTCCGGTGCGGTGGCGCTGATGCTCGGAGCCGGTGTGGTCGCCGCCCTGATCGCCGGGCTCTCGGCCCTGCTGGTGGACCGGACCGCGCGGTCCCTCGGCGGCCGTGGGCTGCCGGAGTTCTACCAGTGCGCCCTGGGCGGGTTCATCGCGACCGCGATCGCGTGGTGCGGCTTCTCCCTCGGGGCTGCGGGGGTGCTGCCGGTGAGCTCCGCGGAGTTCGCCTTCATCGTCGCCGGCGGGATCGTCGTGCTGCTGCCCGGACGCACCGTCGCCTCCGCCTTCGAGGACGTCATCTCCGGGTACTCCGTCACCGGTGCCGGACGCATGTTCGGCGTGCTGCTCACGACGGCCGGGATCATCCTCGGGGTCGCCGCTGCGCTGTCGGCGACGATCAAGGTGACCACGGCCTTCGACCTGCCGTTGGCCTCGCCGAGCGTGATCCAGCTCAGCGCCGTCGAGAGCCCCCTCGTGGCCGGGGTCTTCGGCGCCACCGTCGTGGGCGTGGCGGGCGCGGTGACCCTGCGTTCGCGCCGGAAGCTGGTGCTGGCCACCGGGCTGCTCTCGATGGCGGCGTTCGGCCTGTCGCTCGCGATCGCCACGGTGCCGGGGGCGGGCGCGCTGACTGCCGCCGGGGTGGCCAGCGTGGTGCTCGGTTTCGTGGGGCGGCTGGTGGCCCTGCGCCTCGGCGCCCCGGCCATGGTGCTCGTCGTGCCCGCGTCGTACGCCCTGCTGCCCGGCCTCGCGATCTTCCGGGGCCTCTACGAGATGGTGCGGGCGTCCTCCGAGGGCGCCGGCGTGCTGACGCTGCAGGGCGGCATCACCACCCTGCTCGGCGCCATGGCCGTGCTCCTCGCCATCGCGACCGGCACGACCCTGGGCGACTTCCTGGGGGCGCCCTTCGACCACCGCGTCGTGCAGAAGCGCCGGGCCCGCCGCCGGTAGAGCGCGGTGTTCCACGGGTTTCCCCGTTTCCCGGCAGGTCCGCGCAATCTCCCGTACGGTCGTGACTCGGTGTCGTCGCCACCCGGCGGTGACGCTGCACGACGACAACTGCACACGGCATACCAACAGGCACACCCGCGCGCCGAACCTCGTCCGGCGGGTGTCTCGCCGGGAGATCCCCGGGCCGGGCGAGGGTGGGGGAACCAATCCGGCCCGCTCGCGGGCCTTGGGGTGAAGCCGGTCCGCCGGCCGGGCGCCTGACAGCCCGAACCCGACAGCTCACCTCTCAGGCGCACGTCAGGAGAGGACCCCTCTGCAATGTTCTATGCCCCCAAGCACTCCGCCCGCAGACCCCACCCGGTGCGCCGGCGGATGGCCGGAATCGGTCTTGCCTCGTTCGCCACGGTCGGCGCCGGCCTCGCCGCACCCTCCAGTGCCCAGGCCGGCACGGTCTGGGACCGGCTGGCCGAGTGCGAGAGCTCCGGCAACTGGTCGATCAACACGGGGAACGGCTTCTACGGCGGCCTCCAGTTCTCGTACTCGACCTGGCAGGCGTTCGGCGGCCAGCGGTACGCGCGGACCGCGGACCGGGCCACGAAGGCCCAGCAGATCACCGTGGCCAAGAAGGTCCTGCAGGTCCAGGGCCCGGGCGCGTGGCCGCACTGCAGCCGCGTCGCCGGCCTGACCCGGGCCAACGGCGGGGCCGTCAACCCGGGCTCGACCGCGACCGCAGCCTCGCGCTCCTCGGCGCGCCGTGCACCCGCCGTGCGGGCCCGCGCCTCGCTCGCGGCCGGCGCGCTCGTGGTCGACGGCATCCGTGGCCCGAAGACGAACGCCGCCATCGAGCGGTGGGTCGGCGGCTCCGTGAACGGCAGCCTGTCGCGCTCGGACGTGCAGCGTCTGCAGCGCAAGGTCGGGTCGGCACCCGACGGCATCATCGGCCCGAAGACGGTGCGCGCGCTGCAGGCCAAGATCGGCGCGAAGCGCAACGGTGCGCGCCATCTCGACCGCGAGACCGTGCGCACGCTCCAGAGGTACCTCAACTCGCACTGAGCCCGGCGGCGCCCGGCGGCCAGCCTCCGCGGCCGGCACTCGTGAGACGGGCCGCACTCGTGAGACGGGCCCGGCACGCCCCTGGGGTGTGCCGGGCCCTCGCGAATTCAGCCATGGCGGTCCGCGGCGGGTAGCATTTCGCCGATCCGCAGCGAAGGCCGCGGGCCAGCCGGTGTGGCGCAATCGGTAGCGCACCTGTCTTGTAAACAGGGGGTTGTGGGTTCGAGTCCCATCGCCGGCTCTCCGACCAGCACGGATGCGGTGCGCGTTGGCCCGCCGGCGGCTCACCCACCATCCCCGGCAGTGACTCCGGTGTGAGGCGTCGGCCGACGTCCGTGTCTGGCCGTATGGTCGGCACCATGCAGCGGTATGTCGCGTTCCTCCGGGGTATCGCGCCGAGCGGCACGAACATGACGAATGACAAGTTGCGCGGCGTGTTCGAGGAGCTCGGGTTCGCGGCGGTGGGCTCGGTGCTGGCCAGTGGCAACATCACGTTCCGGGCCAGCGAAGCGGACGTGCCGTTCCTCGAGCAGACCATCGAGGAGGCGCTCGTCAGCGGTCTCGGTGTCACGAGCCGGACGATCATCCGTGAATGCTCCGAGCTCCGGGGGCTGGTGGACAGCGATCCCTTTCCCGGACTGACGCATCAACGCCGGACGTACCTGACCGCGACGTTCGTCAAGGACGCTTCCACCGTTCCCGACGTACTGCCGGGGGAGGCAGGTCGTCGCACACGGGTTGTGCGATACGACAGGGTCGCTCGGGCCGTCCTGGCAGTCACCGACACCAGCGATCCCGGCGAGGCCTCGGGCTTCATGTCCTGGCTGGAGAAGACCTGCGGCAAGGACATCACCACACGCAGCTGGCTCACCGTCCAACGGGTCGTCGCGAAGCTCGAGAGCTGACTGCCGTGGGCCGCGCAGCGGTGAAGTGGCGCGCCGTGCGCCGGAGAGGACCGACCGGCACCCCCGCGTCAGCTCTTCTTCAGCGCCTCGGCGAGCATCACGAGGATGCCGCTGGGGCCGCGGACATAAGTGAGCTTGTACACGTCCCCGTAGGTCGCCACGCCGCGCAGTGGACGGCAGCCGTGCCTCGCGGCGATCTCGAGGGCCTCGTCGATGTCGTCGACCGAGAACGCCACGCGGTGCATGCCGATCTCGTTGGGACGGGTGGGCTCCGTCTCGATCGCGTCGGGATGGATGTACTCGAAGAGCTCGAGGCGACCGTTGCCGTCTGGCGTCTGGAGCATGGCGATGTTGGCGTGGTTGCCGTCGAGGCCGACCGCGGTGTCGGTCCACGCTCCACTGACCGTGTCACGCCCGACGACGGTGAGACCGAGATCGGTGAAGAAGGCGATCGTCTCCTCGAGGTCGCGGACGGCGATCCCGACGTTCTCGAATGTGATGGGCATGGTGGCACGCTACCGAGTCAGCACGATTCGCTCAGGTCAGCTGGCGGCCGCGATGACTGCCTGGGTCATCGCCTTCGGCTGGAGTACTCGGTGAAGATCTCGTTGAGGACCCGAAGGGGCTCCGCAGCCTCGTCGTTGTCGTGGTCCTCGATCGCGCCGGCGTACTGGCGGAGCGTCTTCCAGAGCGCCCATCCACGCCCGCGCGCCCAGCTCGCGTCATCCACACCCAGTCGGTCACGGAAGACCTGGCGGCTGGGCTCGGTCAGCAGTGTCCAGGCAATCGCCAGGTCGCAGGCCGGATCGCCGACGCCGCACGTGCCGAAGTCGATCACGGCGGCCAGCTGGCCGTTCTTCAGCAGGAGGTTCCCCTCCGAGAGATCGCCATGGAACCACACGTCCACGCCGTCCCAGCGCGCTCCGAGGGCTGCGGACCAGATCTCGGACGCCAGGTCGACATCAAGATGCCCGACAATCTGTGCGAGCGATTCCCGGGTCATCTCGTCATAGGTGCGGAGCGTGGCGCCGCGGTACCAGTTGTGGATTCCCGGTTGCGGACCGTCTGTGGCGTCGATCCTTCGGAGGGCGACCAGGAAGTCGGTCAGCTCGCCAGCGAACCGGACCGGGTCGGAGATGGCGTCGAGGGTCGCTCGGTCGCCGTCGAGCCATCCGTAGATCGACCACGAGTACGGGTACCCGGCGCCGGGCACGCCGTCGCCCAGTGGAGTCGGGATGGGGAGGGAGACCTGTCGCGCCAGCTCTGGGAGCCAACGGCGTTCCTTCTCCACCGCGAGTGCGTATTCGGCAGCGCTGGGCAGGCGGACCAGCCTGTCGTCGCCGAGGTGGAACGTCCAGTTGTCCCAGCCACCGCTTCGCACCGGCGCAATCGGGAGCGTCGACCACTGCGGGAACTGCTCGGTGACGAGTCGGCGGACCGTTTCCTGATCGACCGTGAGGCGCTCCGGCACAGGGCCGAGATCTGGGACTCCTTGCACCCCGGAGAGGGTAGGAGGCCGACACGCCGGGAGTCGAGGAAGTTCTGTCGCGCCGAGGAGAACGTCCTGTACACGGTCTGGGTCAGCGGGTGGCGGTGCCAGTGGGTGCGGGCGCCGAACATGAAGTGCACCAGGTTCGCTGTCACCCGAGAGGGCGGCGGGGCGGCGGCGGGCCGATCGTCCCCGACACTGGGACGTTCGGCTCTGACAGCCGGGCCTCCCCTCCACCAACGTGGAAGGACCCAAGGGCCGCGCGCAGATGCTCGCAGGGGCTTGCACAAGGGCAGTCAGGAGGTGGATCCCATGGGGACGGTGCAGCGGGGGGCGCGGCAGTGGCCCCGGAGACTCACGTTGGGAGACGTGTCCCTCTATGTCGACGTCGTGGGTCACGGCGACCCGGTCCTGTTCATGCACGGCGGGCCCAGCGCGGACCTGTGGACCTTGAGCACGTTCCGCAAGCTGGCCGACCAGTTCACGCTCGTCTTCTACGACCACCGTTGCAACGGCCGGTCCGTCGGGGTGCCCGTCAGCTCCATGACCTGGTCGAACCTCGTCGCGGACGCCGAGGCGCTGCGCGAGCACCTCGGCTTCGCGTCCTGGTCCGTGCTCGGACACTCGTTCGGCGGACACGTCGCGCTCGAGTACGTCCTACGCCACCCCCACCGAGTCTCCCGCCTCGTCCTCATGGACACGGGCGCCGACAGCAGCTGGGCGCGCGACCACGCGCCCGAACTGCTGGCCCGGCGAGGTGTCGCGCCCGAGAAGGTGGCGCTGGTCCGACGGTGGTTCAGGGGTGAGTTCAAACCACGGCAGTACGGGCCGATCATGTGGCGGATCAGCACTGCGTACGGCGGGACGGCTGGCCTGCGGGGCGTGGCCCGCGAACTGGCAGCGGGTGGATGGCGATCCCGGATCCGGCCTGACGCGCTGATTCACGCAGGCAGGGAACTCATGCCCGGCTGGTCGGTCGTCGACCGTCTCGGGCAGATCGAGGTACCCACCCTCGTCATCGCCGGGGACCGGGACTTCGTCTTCCCGCCGGAGTGCCAGGCGCAGCTGGCCGAGGGCATCCGCGGCTCGCAACTGGTCCTCGTCGAGGGCGCCGGCCACGATCCGCAAGATGAGCAGCCGGCTCCGGTGCTGGGCGTCGTTCGGTCCTTCCTGTCCCAGGACAGGTTGTCACCACCGCGCTGACAGCCCAGCGGCTCTTCGCCACGGACGGAGGCGTCGCGGCACGGCATACGGGGTCATCGGCATCCGGCTCTTCACTCGACGGCGTGCGCCAGCCGTGCGACCGCGTCGGCCACTCGGGGGCCGAACATGACGGGGTCGTTGTGGTCGGCACCCGCGATCACCACTCGTTCGACCAAGGAGGGTGCGTGGTCCGCGACGCTGGCGCTGAGCAGTGTGGGGACAATTGAGTCGCGGTCGCCGTAGATGACGGTGATCGGCACGTCGCTGGTGGCGAGATGCTTCACCACGGGGAACCGGTCGCGCAGCAGCGCGCGCACCGGCAGCCACGGGTAGTGGTGCGCACCCACATCGGCCAGCTCGGTGAAGGGCGAGCGCAGAACGATCCCTGCCGGCGGGTGCCGGACCTGGAGCGCCGCAACCACACCTGAGCCCAAGGACTCGCCGAAGTAGACAATGCGTTGCGGTGGGTACCCGAGTCGCTGCAGGGCCCCGACAGCGGCGTCCGCGTCGGCGGCGAGGCCATCCTGGCTGGGGCTGCCGGGGTTGCCGCCGTAGCCTCGGTAGTCCATGAGCAAGACAGCGAGTCCGCGGCGACTCAGCGTCTCGGCGAACTCGGCCCTGCCTGCCCGGTTGCCGCCGTTGCCCGGCGCGACCAGGACCGCCATCCCGGTGGCAACGTGACCGGTCGCTGGGACGAACCAGGCGCCCAGCTCGAGGCCATCGGCCGTGTGGAGCGTGACGTCGCGGGCACCAGCGATGACGTCCCCGGCGGGGGGCACCGGCGCGGGATCGGGGAAGTAGATCAGCTGACGCTGCAGC
>NZ_DATBMI010000121.1:0-12055 GCF_036554925.1 Pedococcus sp. | reverse complement strand
CGGAAGTAGGCCCAGCGGGCCCGCTCCGGGGCGACGTGGTGGTGCACCACGGCCCGCGGCTCGTACAGGATGCGCGAACCCGGCACGCGGTGCGCCAGGCGGATCGACAGCTCGGTCTCCTCGCAGCCGAGCGGGGTCGTGCCCACCCGTCCGACCGCCGTGGAGAAGCCGCCCACGGCCTGAAGAGCCGCCCGGCGGAAGGCCATGCTCGCGCCGATGGGGTTGCGCACCTCGGCGGTGCCCTGCGGCAGGCCGGTGTAGGAGCACCCGACCACCCAGAGGAACTCCGGTGGCAGCCAGGCGGGTTCGCGGCCCGCCCAGTCGGGCAGGATCCTTCCGCCGACGCCGATGACGTCCGCGCTGGCGAAGTGGGCTGACAGCTCGGCCAGCCACGTCGGGCTCGCGACCGCGTCGTCGTCGAGGAACGCCACGACCTCTGCCGAGGCGGCCTGCACTCCGGTGTTGCGCGCGCCGGAGAGGCCGCGGGGGCCCGAGTTGGGCAGGACGCGGACGCCCGGGCTGCCTGCGGTGGGTTGCCGCTCGAGGGCGGCGGCCATCGCCAGGAGCTCGTCGCTGTGGTCCACGACGACGACCACCTCGGCGGGGGACACCGTCTGGGCCAGTACCGTGCGCACCGCGGCCTGGAGCTGCCCCCACCGGGCCGTGGTGTAGGCGCACACCACGACCGCGGTGGTGACGGCGGGTCCCTCGGCCGTCATGGGGTGGTGACCAGGACGTTGTCGACGCGGTAGTCGTGCGCCCGCCGCTTGGCGTCGTCGCCCATCCGCACCGCGGTGAGCGCCGAGGTGCCGAGGTTCATCGTCCTGGAGAACACCTCCGTGCCGTTGACCGAGAGGCGCACCGTCCCCGCCGTGCCGTTCGTCACGGACAGCCGCAGCCGCGCGACCTGCCCGGTCGCCAGCGAGGCGCCGGTCGCGACCGTGCTGGCGGTGTCCTGGACGCTCAGTGCCCCGGAGGAGCCGTTCCGGATCAGGCTCAGCACGCGGCCCGAGCCGTAGACCTTGGCCAGGGTGAAGGACTGGTTGGCGTTGGCCGACACCACGCGGGCGTCCCACTCCAGGGTCAGGCTGGTCCGGGAGCCGAGGGCCTTGCGCAACGAGGCGCTGGAGTTCGAGGTCGTGGACGAGAGCAGCCGCGCGCCGAGGTTGCCGGCAGTCACCGCGCCGTCGACGACCGTGGCCGTGGCGCCGTTGCCCGTCTGGACCTGCCAGCCCCCGGCCGTGAAGCCACCGGAGGAGAAGTCGTCGCTGAAGACGACGGTCGTGGCTCCCGCGGACCAGGTGTGCGTGGCCGGCGTCGGGTCGGTGTTGCCGGCCCCGTCCGTGGCCGCCACCGAGAAGGTGTGGCTCCCGACGGACAGGCCGCTGTAGGCCTGCGGCGACGTGCATGCCTGCGCCGGCGCCCCGTCGAGGCTGCAGGCGAACGACGAGCCGGACTCGCTGGAGCTGAACGCGAAGGACGCGCTGGTCGAGGACGTCGATGCCGGCGGGGCGCTGGTGATCGTCGTCTGTGGCGGCGTGGTGTCCTGCTCGACCGACCAGGTGTGGGTGGCGGGTGACTGGTCGGTGTTACCCGACGAGTCCGTGGCCGCCACCGTGAAGGTGTGGCTGCCCAACCCGAGGCCGCTGTAGCCCTGCGGCGAGCTGCACGCCTGTGCCGGTGCGCCGTCGAGGCTGCAGGCAAAGGTGGAGCCGGACTCGTTGGAGGTGAAGGAGAACGAGGCATCCGTCGAGCCCGTGGTCGCCGGGGGTGCGCTGGTGATCGTCGTCTGTGGGGGCGTGGTGTCCGGCCCCGCGGGGCCGAGCTCCATGCGGTTGTAGAGGTAGGTGCGCGTCTCGTCGTCGCCGGCCATGACGACCAGGTCGGTGCTGGCGTTGACGACCTGCTTGGTCGACGTGGGGTTGTTGGCCTCGGGGTGGGCGTCGCTGTGGATGAAGGGAGTCCCGAGGCCGGGGCTGAACTGCGGGTTGTCCAGCGGCGCCTTCTTGTAGTAGATCGTGCCGCCGGAGCAGCACGGCGCCGCCCCGAACACGTAGACCTGGCGGCTGGTCGTGTCGATCTGGACGATGGCCCGGGTGCTGTCGTCGGCCTGGGTCCACACCACGTCGGAGGACCACTGCCCGCTCAGGCTCAGGGTGAGCAGGTTGAAGAGCGGGTCGCTGCCGGCGTCCATCGACGTCTTCGCGACGGCGAAGACGCGGCCGGCGGAGTCGCCGACGAGGGACTTGAGGTTGATGTGGTCGTCGGCTCCCTCGGGCTGCTGGTAGGCCACCTGGAGGTTCCACAGCTGGTCGCTGGTGCCGTCCTGGTGCCACGACCAGTACATCGTCTCCGAGGTGCTGAGCTGGTTGCTGAACAGCACGCCGATCTTGTTGCCGTCGAAGGCGACGATGGCGCTCAGGTCGTCGGTGCCGACGCTGGACTGGCCGGCCGGGGTCGGCAGCTGGTACGGCGTCACCCAGGTCTTGTCGTCACCGGGCTGCGAGTGCGTCACCCAGATCTTGGACCCGGCGAACCACGTGGCCCAGAGCAGGCCCGTGCTGTCCTTGGCGATGACGGCGGACTTCACGCCCCCGTTGCCCGGTGGCATGACGGGGAACCCCGGGTCGCGGGCCCAGGTCTGCGTCGTCGAGCTGTAGGAGAACCGCGTCAGCCGAGGGCGGTGGAGCGTGTTGGTGGTGCCCGTTCCGGCGCTGACGACGTAGAGGTGCTGGCCGTCCCAGAGCGCGTCGAGGTAGACGTTCGTGCGCTCGTCGACCAGCACGCCGGTGTCGGTCCACGTGTTGGCTGCCCAGTCGTACCGGAAGATGTGGAAGTCGCCGCTGGTCCGGTCGAACAGCGCGCCCCACCAGGTGCCGTCCGTGACCCAGAGCTTCGACTGCGGCTTCTGGCCCGTGGGAGCGGTCGTGGCCGAGCCGTAGACGGGGCCGACGTAGCCGGTGTCGGCTGCCTGGGCGGGGAGCCCGCCGAGCATGGTGGCGGCGGCCACGACCACGGCGGTCAGGGCCGCCCGCAGCGCGGTGAGGCGGCTCACGACCCCACCGCCTCGAGGCCGCGGCGGTCGAGCGCATCGACCAGTGGGCGCGCCGGGACGGGAAGGCGTTCTCGCGCCAGCAGGCGGAAGATGCTCCAGCCGTCGCGCCACGCGCTGAGGTGCGACTGCCCGTGGTGGCGCAGCAGCTCGACGCTGGGGACCTCGGCGATGCGCATCCCCGACGAGATGGCATGCACCGCGAGCTCGGTCTCGATCTCGAAGCCCCGCGCGTGCAGGGCGAGCTGCTCCAGACAGGTGCGCCGGAAGCCGAAGAAGCCGTAGCAGAGGTCGCTGAGCTGGCTGCCCCACATGAGGTTGACGGCGCCGACGAGCGCCGAGTTGCCCAGCCTGCGAACGGGGGTGAGGTCGAGCGAGCCCGCGGCCCGCAGGTGCCGGGAGCCCTTCACGAGGTCGTACCCGATGTCGAGCGCGGCCACGTAGTACTCGATCTCGGCCGGCTCCATGCTGCCGTCCGCGTCGATGGCCACGATGTAGTCGCCGGTCGCCGTCTCGAACCCGGTCCGCAGTGCGGCGCCCTTGCCCTGCCCGCGCTGGTTGACGACCACGACGTCGGGACGCGTCGCCCGGGCCACCTCGATGGTCCGGTCGTTCGAGAAGCCGTCCACGATGACGACCTCGCCGACGCACGCGGGCATCCGCTCGAGCACCCACGCGATGTTCCGCTCCTCGTTGAGGGTGGGGACGACGACGCTCACCCGCGCATGGCCCGGGTCCGGCACACGCGCGACCAGGCGCTCCGCCCGAGCCGCCGTCGCGGCCGAGGTGTCCGAGCGCGTCGGCTCGGTTCGCACCTTCTCCGGCCGCGGCTTCTCCGACCGCGCGTTCTCCGGTCGCCGGCTCTCGACTGCCCCACCCAGTACGCCCTCTTGGAACCCCATGCGCGCGAACCTCTTCCGAGTAGGCGCGGCCGCAGCGACCACGCAGGAGTTGTCCCCCCTGCAACTATGCGTTGGCCTGCTGTTTGCCAGATCCCACACCGGGAGCAGGGCGGATAGACCTATCGCCGTACCCGTCCCGCCGCGGCTCGTGCCGCAAACGCATGGGGCGCGACCAGCCCTGCGGATCGCTCGGATCAGGGCGCCTACGGCGGTTCGCTTCCAACAGGCCCCGGTTGACGGGTGGAGGGCCCGTTTCCCTGAAGCGCAGGGTTGGTGGACCCGCCGCGAGATCGAAAAGTGTTGCGGCAGAAACGAGTTCGCTGCGTCAGCGGGCCTCGAGCTGCCGCCGCACGTGCTCGACGACCCCTGCTGCTGCTGCCGTGATTTCTGCGTAGGTCCGGTCGAACGCCTCGTCGTCGCCGTACCAGGGATCGGCCATGTCGAGGTCCCCGGAGGCGGCGGCCTCCGGGTCGAACTCCCGGAAGAGCCGGATCCGCTCGCGCTGCTCCTCACTGCGGGCGAGCTGGTGCAGGTCGCGCAGGTGGCCGGAGTCGGCCACCAGGACGAGGTCCCGTTCGTCGAGCCACGAGCGGACGAAGCGCCGTGCGAGGTGCTCACGGCCGCCGACCTCGGGGTGACCGTTGCGCCTCAGGACGGCGAGCGTGCGCGGGTCGGCCGGGTTGCCCTCCTCCCAGGAGGTGGTGCCGGCGGAGTCGACCTCGACGCGGTCGCCGAGACCCGCCTGTTCGAACAGCTCGCGCAGCAGGAGCTCGCCCATGGGGGAGCGGCAGATGTTCCCGGTGCAGACGACGATGACGCGGTAGCGGTCGGTGTGGGAGGTCATGACCTCATTGAACCCAGCGCCAGCGCCACCACGACACCGGGGGCCGACAGCACGGCCGCCGCGAAGGTGTACATCCCCGCTGCGAGGCGTGCCGGCGCCTCGTCCTGCGCCAGCAGTGCCATCCGGGCGCGGGTGGCGGACGGGTCGGCGGTGGCTGCGAGAGCCGTCTCGGGGTGGGTGCCGCCCGCCAGCGCGACGAGCGCGCGGGCCAGGGGCACCGGGCCGGTCGCGCGCCGGGCGGCACGGTCGGCCAGGACCTCGACGAGCAGCCGCACCTCGTGCAGGGCTGCCGGGACCCGCAACCAGCGGGGCGCGGAGCGGTGCAGCACCGTGAAGAACTCCAGGACCAGGTCGTGCCGCTCGCGCAGGTGGGCCCGCTCATGGGCCAGCACCGCGGCGAGCTGGTCGGGTGGCAGGGCCCGCAGGGTGCCCTCCGTGAGGACGACGCGGCGGCGCAGACCGGGCAGGCAGTATGCCGTGGGCGTGGGGTGCGCGAGCACGCGCACCTCGTCGTCGACGGCCTCGCCGAGGGCGTCGACGAGCAGGCGGTGCTCCCGGCGTGCGGCCCGCAGTCGGCTGCCGACGACGTGACCGGCCCACAGCAGCCGGCCCAGGACGACGGCGCTGAGCCCGAGGGCCGCCGCGGCAGCCCAGGCGGAGCGGGGTGCCCGGCCGCCTGCCAGCACCGCCACGGCCAGTGGGGCGGCCGCCAGCCCGGAGACGACCCCCGACAGTGCGACGGCCTGCCAGACGACGAGCGCGGCCCGGGGAGCCCGGCGGAAGCGCTCCTGGCGCGCCATCAGGCGAGGTGCTCCTGCTGTCAGGGTGACCGCGAGCAGGGCCAGGGCGAGGGGCGCGAGGCTCACCGTGGGTCAGTGGCGGCCGGGCGAGCGGCCGGCCTGGCGGGACTCGACCTCGGCGAGGGCGGCCTTGAGGTCGGCGATCTCCTCGGGGCTGGCGTCGCCGAGGAAGTGCAGCATCGCCGATCGACGGTCCTCGGGTGCCATGCCGTGCAGGTGGCCGAGCATCGTGCTGGCGGTGAGCTCCTCGCGGCTGCCCGCCGCGGCATACAGGTAGGCACGCCCGGAGCGCGCCTTGACGAGCAGGCCGGCGACGGCGAGACGGCCCATGACCGTCATCACGGTGGTGTAGGCGAGGTCCCGGGAGGCGCTCAGCGCGTCATGCACCTCGCGCACGGACACCGATGGCTCCCCGGCCTCGCCGCGTGACCACACCTGGTCCATGACCGCGCGCTCGAGCTCCCCGAGCTTGTTGATCGCCTTCGCTGGCACCCTGCCCTCACCGTCCTGTCGTCGTCGCGGCCACCGCGCTGAGGTCCATGATGCGCCCCGCCTCGTCGAGGCCCTCGGGGCGGTGGCTCACGAGCACCACGGTGCGCCCGGTGCCGGCTGCGAAGAGGTCCCGCACCACCGACGCGGCCGTGGGGTGGTCGAGGTGCGCGACGGGCTCGTCGAGCAGGAGCACCGGGCGCTGGGAGAGCAGGGCCCGGGCGATACCGAGCCGGGCCCGCTCACCACCGCTCACGCCCACGCCACCGGTCCCGAGGCGGGTGTCGAGGCCCTCGGCCAGCCCGAGCCGCCAGGCGTGCAGCCCCGCCGCGTCGAGCGCGTCCTCGAGGGCCGCGTCCGGGGCGTCCGGGCTGGCGAGGCGCAGGTTCGCGCGGACCGTGCCCGCGAAGACGTGGGGCTCGTCGTCCACGACGGCGAACAGCGAACGGCACGCCTCGAGGTCGAGGTCGCGGACGTCGGTGCCGTCCACCGCGTAGCTGCCGCTCGTCGGATCGAGCTGGCGGGCGAGGACGGCGAGGAGAGTGGACTTCCCGCTGCCGTTGGCGCCGGTGACCGCGACGTGGCTGCCCGGGGGCAGGTCGAGGGTGAGCGGGCGCAGGGCAGGGTGGCCGGGCCGCCAGGCGGCACCCACGCCGGTCAGGCGGAGGTGCGGCACGGGGCCTGCGGCCAGTGCCGGCGTGCGGGAGCCGGTGGACGCCACGGCCGGTGACTGGTCGAGCAGGCCGCGCAGTCGCTCATCACTCGCCTGTGCGCGGGCGAGGGCTCGCATGGCGTCCGGAAGGGGTGCCAGCACGTCGGCCAGGGCGAAGGGCGCCAGCACCAGCAGGGCCGACACCGGGGCGCTCGCGCCGCCGTCGGCGACCGCGGCCGCAGCGACGATGGTCGCCAGCGCCGTGGCCAGCGGGAGCGCTGCCGCCGCGGCCGCGCGGCCCCGGCTCTGCCGACGGGCGGCGGCCTCCATGGCCCCGTGCGCCCGGCGGAGCCAGTCGAGCGCCTCCTCCTCGGCACCGGTCGCCTGCAGGTCCGCGGCGTGCAGCGCGACGAGCCCGCTCACCCGAGCCACCTCCGCGCGGGCCGACAGGAGGTCGGCCTGCCCGGCGGTCTCGAGCCGCCACGCGAGCCACGACGTGAGCGCCGCGACCCCGAGGAGCGCGGCGACGGCGAGGCCGACCGCGGGGTCGACCAGTGCGGTCACGACTGCGGTGAGCCCGCCCGCGACCAGCGTCGACAGCACGGGAACGGTCACGCGCACCTGGGCGTCGACCACGTCGGTGAGGTCGTCGACGACTCCGGTGAGCAGGTCCGCGCGGCCCCGCGTGCCCAGCCGGGCAGGAGTGAGGGGGATGAGCCGCTGGTAGACGGCGGTGCGCCGGTCGGCAAGGTCGTCGAGGGCGGCGTCGTGGGAGCGCAGGCGCTCCCAGTAGCGGAAGGCGGGGCGGGCCAGGCCGAAGGCGCGGACGGCCACGATCGCGGTGAGCAGGGTGAGGATGACCGGGCGCTCGCTGGCCCGGACGATGAGCCACCCGGAGGTCGCGGTGAGGGCAACACCCGCGGCGAGGGCGGCGCCGCCGAGGAGGCCCGCGACGAGCGTGCGCCGCCCCGGCCGGAGCACGGCCAGACGGCTCATGAGGTCGCCTCCTGCCGCAGGTGCCCGCCCTCGAGGCGGACCAGCCGGTCGGCGAGGGCGACGAGCTCGGGTCGGTGGCTGACGGCGATCACGCATCGCCTCGCGGCGAGCGAGCAGATCGCGGCGTGGGCGACCTCGGCCGCCTCGCCGTCGAGGTGGGCCGTCGGCTCGTCGAGGAGCACGGCCGTCTCGGGGGCCAGCAGGGCCCGGGCCAGGACGAGCCGGGCGCGCTGCCCGGCCGACAGGCCGAAGCCGTCGTCGCCGATGGGGGTGTCGAGACCCCGCGGCATGGCGGCGACGACACCGTCGAGCCCGACGTCCCGCAGTGCCTGCCACATCTCCTCCTGGTGGGCGCCGTTGCCCAGCGAGAGGTTGGCTCGGACGGTGGCCGCCACCAGGAACGCCCGCTGCGCCACCAGGTGGGTCCGCGGTGCGGTCACGGCACCGGACTGGGGGCGGCGGACTCCCGCGAGCACCTCGAGCAGGGTGGTCTTCCCGGTCCCGGAGGGTCCGGTCACCACCGTGAGGCCGGGGCCGACGTCGAGCGAGACGCCCGCCAGGACGGGGGCCGCGGTCCCGGGGTAGGTGTACGAGACGGCCTCCGCCGTCACCGCGGCGGCCGGTGAGGTGGCCGGGCCTGCCTCCGGACCCGCCTCGCGTCCTGCTCCCGGTGCGGTCCCTGGTGCGGTCGCTGGGGCGGCGAGGTGGCCGGTGATCTCGGCGAGCGCCTCGGCCCCGTCCGCGGCGGCGTGGAACTCGGCCCCCACCCGGCGGATGGGCCAGTACGCCTCGGGCGCCAGCAGGATCGCCAGCAGTGCCGTCCCGAGGGCCATCGACCCGTGCGCCAGCCGGATCCCCACCGTCACCGCGACCATGGCCACCGAGATCGTCGCCAGCAGCTCGAGCGCCGCGGAGCTCAGGAAGGCGAGCCGCAGGGTCTCCATGGTGGTGCGCCGGTGCTGCTGGCTCACCGACCGGATCGTCTCGACCTGGCGCTCGGCCCGCCCGTAGGAGACCAGGGTCGGCAGACCGCGCATGACGTCGAGGAAGTGGCCCGACAGCGAGGTCAGGGCCCGCCAGCGGCGCTGCGTGGACTCCCGGGTGCTCGCCCCGATCAACGCTGCGAACACCGGGAGCAGCGGCACGGTCAGCGTGACGATCACCGCGCTGGGCCAGTCGACCAGGGCCAGGGTGAGGATCGCCAGGGGCGGGACGACGACAGCCGTCACGAGGGCGGGGACGTACCTCGCGACGTAGGGCTCCACACTCGTGCAGCCCTGCGCGGCCAGCGCCACCGCCCGGGCCGGCGCGGGGCGCCGGTCCGCGTCCAGACCCAGCCACGACCCCACGAGCTGCTCGCGCAGGGCGGCGCTGACCCGGGAGCCGGACCAGGCGGCGACCCGTTCGGCGCCCCAGCCGAGGGCGGCACGCGCCACGAAGACCCCGACGAGCCACGCGCCCGCCCGGCCCGGCGGCACACCCTCGACCACGGCCACCACGACGGCGCTGAGCGCGAACGCGGTCGCGATGGTCGCCAGGCCCTGCGCCACCCCGATCCCGGTGAGCGCCGCAACCGGCCAGCGTGCCGCGGGTGCGGCGCGCAGGAGCTGTGGGTCGAGCGGGCGCATCAGCGCTGGGCCGGGGCCGGCGGTGCCGGCGCGGGGGCGCTCGCGGCGGGGATGTGGTGGGTGCCGATCCGCCTGCGGAAGACCCAGTACGTCCACGACTGGTAGAGCAGCACGATCGGCGTGAACACCAGGGCCACGATCGTCATGATCTTCAGCGTGTACGGCGTGCTCGACGCGTTGTCCACGGTGAGCGACCAGGCCTCGTCCAGCGTGCTCGGCATGACGTCGGGGAAGAGGAGCAGGAAGTACGTCGCCACCGCCATGGCGATGGCGACGAACGTGCCGACGAAGGCCCAGCCCTCGCGGGCGCGCAGGTTGGCCACCAGCGCGGAGACCAGGGCGCCGGCGGCGACCACGGTCGTCGCCCAGGAGGCGGCATTGCCGCCCTGGAGCCCCAGGATGCCGAGCAGCACGACCGCCAGCACCGCCGTGACCACTCCGGCGCGGGTCGCGACGGCGCGGGCGTCCTCGCGGATCGGTCCCGTCGTCTTCAGGGCGGTGAAGAGCGCGCCGTGGGTCAGGAACAGCCCCAGGGTCACGAGGCCACCGAGGAGCGACACCGGGTTCAACAGGGTGAACAGGGTGCCGGTGAACTCCTTGTCGGCGTCGATCGGCAGCCCGCGCACGAGGTTCGTCAGGGCGACGCCCCAGAGGAACGCGGGGACGAACGAGCCGACGACGATCGCCGTGTCCCAGTTGGCCCGCCAGCGGTCGTCGTCGCGCTTCCCGCGGTAGTCGAAGCCGAGGTTGCGCACGATCAGGGCGACGAGGATGAGCAGCAGCGGAAGGTAGAAGGCGCTGAACATCGTGGCGTACCAGTGCGGGAAGGCGGCGAAGGTGGCGCCCCCGGCGGTCAGGACCCACACCTCGTTGCCGTCCCAGACCGGGCCGATGGTGTTGATGAGCACGCGCCGGCGCTTCTCGGTGTCCTGCGGGTCGGTGCCGCGGCCGAGCACGGGCAGCAGCATGCCGACACCGAAGTCGAAGCCCTCCAGGACGAAGTAGCCCGTCCAGAGCACGCCGATGATGATGAACCAGATCGTGGGGAAGTCCATTGCCCTTCAGTCCTTTTGGTATGCCGTGCGGCTCGTCGGGTGCGTCGGTTGCCGGTGCGTGGCGGGTCAGTAGGCGAAGGCCAGCTCGGCGTCCTCGTCCTGCCTGGTGTGGTCGGCGGGTTCCTCGAAGGGCGGTGCACCGGCGCGCACATAGGTGAGGAAGAGCTTGACCTCGACGACGGCGAGCAGGCCGTACAGCAGCGTGTACACGGCCATCGAGGTGATGACCTCACCGGCGGAGACCGACGGTGAGACGCCCGTCCTGGTCGCCATGAGCCCGAAGACCAGCCACGGCTGGCGGCCGACCTCGGTGAAGATCCAGCCGAAGCTGTTGCCCAGCACGGGGAGCAGCGGCGTGGCGACGGCGAGCCAGGTCCACCAGCGCGCCGTGGGGACGCGATCGCGGCGGGTGGCCCACAGCACCGCGGCCGCGGCAGCCATGGCGGCGAAGCCGGTGCCCATCATGAAGCGGAAGGACCAGTAGGACAGTGGGATGTTCGGCACGTAGGTCGAGTTGGTGACCAGGGGGTTGCCGCTGTCGCCGTACGTCTGGGCGTACTCGGCCTTGAGCTCGTTGATGCCCTTGACCTCGCCGTCGAAGCTGCCCGTCGCGAGGAAGGACAGCAGGCCCGGCACGGTGACGGCGAACTTCTCCTCGCTGCCGTCGAGGGAGCCGACGGTGAAGATCGAGAACGGCGCGTTGCTGTCCGACGACTCGTAGAGCGCCTCGGCCGCGGCCATCTTCATGGGCTGAACCTCGGTCATGATCTTGCCCTGGATGTCGCCGGTGACGGCGATCCCGAGCCCGGCCACGAGGGTCACGACCGCGCCGAGGCGGGTGGCCTTGCGGTACATCGGCAGGTCGCCGCCGACGGTCGCGCGGCGCATGTGCCACAGGCCGACGCCCATGACGACGGCGCCGCCGACCATGTACGCCGCCATGACGACGTGCGGGAAGGTGATGAGCTGCACCTTGTTGGTGAGGACCGCGGCGAAGTCGGTCAGCTCGGCGCGGCCGGTCTGCTCGTTGTAGCGGTAGCCGACCGGGTTCTGCATGAAGGAGTTCGCGGCGAGGATGAAGTACGCGGAGAGCAGCGTGCCGATGTGCACGGCCCACATGCACCCGGCGTGGAGCCTCTCGGGGAGCCGACCCCAGCCGAAGATCCACAGGCCGAGGAAGGTCGACTCCAGGAAGAACGCGAGCAGCGCCTCGATCGCGAGCGGTGCGCCGAAGATGTCGCCCACGAAGCGGCTGTAGTCGGACCAGTTCATGCCGAACTGGAACTCCTGCACGATGCCGGTCACCAGTCCCAGCGCGAAGTTGATCGTGAAGAGCTTGCCGTAGAACTTCGCGAGCCGGAGCATCTCGGGGTTGCGCTTCCGGATCCACGCCGTGTGGAAGACCGCCACCAGGGCCGACAGGCCGATGGTGACCGGGACGAAGAGGAAGTGGTAGACGGTGGTGATGGCGAACTGCCATCGGGCGAGGTCGAGCGCGTCCATCGGCGGGGCTCCCTGACGGCGTGGAGAACGATCTACTACAGAACGTCGTAAATACTACGACAGGTAGTAATCGTCACGCACGGGCCGGAGGTCCCTCAGCGGGGAGACCTCGGTCACGCGTGCCCTGCTCGTGC
>NZ_DATBMI010000030.1:0-9864 GCF_036554925.1 Pedococcus sp. | reverse complement strand
CCTCCGGGAGTGGCTCCTCGACGTCGAGGTCGAGGTGGACGCCGCCCAACCCGCCGACCCGCTGCACCTTGAGCCACGGGTCGCCCTCGCGCGGCAGCAGCGTCGCGAACTCCCCGTGCTGCCCTCTCCGCGCCGAGAGGTCGCTGCGGGCCACCTCCCGCCAGAAGGCCTCGGCCTCGTCGTAGCGCTCCTCGGGCAGGTCGAGGAACAGCCACACCCAGCGCACGGTCATGGCTGCTCCCCCAGGCTGGCGCGGACGGCCAGGTCGTGCCCGTCCTGCTCACGGTGCGCGTCCCGGTGCGCCGGCACGATAACGTCCAGGTCGCGGTGTTCCCGGGTCTGCCGACCGGCCAACGCGTCGACACCACATCCACCGGCCAGCCTCGGCTCTGCCGCGCCGAGAACGCCCAGGATCTCGGCCGCGTCGGCCTCGGTGGTCGCCACGGCTCAGGCCTCCAGCAGCCCGCCGAGGTCGGCCAGGAACAGTGCCAGGGCGAGCGCCGTCCGCCGCAGCTCGTCGGGGTGCACGCTCTCGTTCGGGGCGTGGATGCGCGAGCCGGGCTCCTCGACGCCGAGCAGCAGGATCTCGGCGTCCGGCAGCAGGTCGGCCAGCGCGGTCGCCAGGGGGATCGAGCCGCCCTGCCCCGTCGTGGTCACGTCGTGGCCGAAGGCGCTGGCCATCGCCCTGCCCATCGCCGCGTACGCCGGGCCGTCGGTGCGGGCCCGGAAGGGTTGCCCGAGGGACACCGGCCGGATCTCGACCCGGGCCCCGAAGGGCGTGTGGCGGCGCAGGTGCTCGATGAGCAGGCGCTGGGCCTCCTCGGCGTCCACACCCGGCGGGGTGCGCAGGTTGACGACAGCGGTGGCGGTCCCGTGCACGGCGGCAGTGACCTGCGACACCGGCCGGGCGTCGATCGCGAGCACCGTCGCAGCCGGCCTGGCCCAGACGAGGTCTGCGACGGTGCCGTCGCTCCCGGTCAGGGGGGCGACGCCCTCGAGCAGCCCGGCGTCCTCGGCGAACCGTTCGACGTCGTAGGCCGCCCCCGCCCACCTCCCGTCGTGGGCGAGCCCGTCGACGGTCGTCTCCCCCGTCTCGTCGCGCAGGCTCGCGAGCGCCATGAGCAGCGCCTGGAGGGCATCGGGGGCCGCGCCACCGTACATGCCCGAGTGGGCCGGCCGGCCCATGGTCGAGACCGTCACCAGCACGCTTCCCGTCCCCCGCAGCGAGGTCGTCAGCGTCGGCCGGCCGAGCTCGACGTTGCCGGTGTCCGCCAGGACCAGCGCGTCGCACCGCACGAGGTCCGGCCGCCCGCGCAGCAGGGCCTCCGTGCCGCCGCTGGACTGCTCCTCCGACCCCTCGCAGATGACCGCCACCTCGACGGGCCAGCCGCCGCACACCTCCTGCAGGGCCTGCAGGGCGAGCAGGGTTGCGACGAGGTTGCCCTTGCAGTCCGCGGCGCCCCGGCCGTACCACCTCCCGTCGCGCTCGGTGAGCTGCCACGGCGGCGACTCCCACGCGTCGAGGTCGCCCGCCGGCACCACGTCGTAGTGCGAGTAGAGCAGCACCGACGGCGTTCCCTCCGGCCCCGGCGTGCGCCCCACGACCGCCACCGACCCGTCCGGCGCCGGCAGCGACTCCACCCCGATCACCCCCACGTCACCGAACAAGCCGGCCACGAGCGAGGCGGCGGCCGCGCACTCCTCGGGGGGCTCGATCTGCGGGTCGGCGACCGAGCGGTTGGCCACCAGGCGCTCGAGGTCGGCGCGTGCCCGCGGCATACCCTCGTCCACCGCGGCGGCGATGGCCGCGGCGAGGTCCTCAGCGAGGCCAGTCACGGGACGAGGTCGTCGAGGTAGACCGGCAGCATCTGCCACCAGGTCGGCCAGTCGTGGTCGTAGCCGGGGCCCCAGTCGTCGACCCGGTTGGGCACACCCTTGCTGCCGAGCACGTGCGCCGCCGCCCAGGACTCGCCGATGTCCTCCCACTGGCCGCTGCCGGACGCGAGGATGACGAACTTCCGGCGCAGCTCGTCCAGCAGCGGGCCGTCCAGCCCGGGGAGGAAGTGCAGGGGCGAGGCGAAGTACATGTCCTGCGTGACCTCACCGCCGAGGAAGGTCTCGATGCGGTAGGTGCCGCTCATGCAGACGGCCGCGTCGAAGAGGTGGGGGTAGCGGCAGATGAGGGCGAACGAGTTGAACGCACCGATCGAGGAGCCGGCCACCACGATCGGCTGCGGGCCGCCGCAGTCGGCGTGGATCGCCGGGACCACCTCGTTGGCCACCGCCTCGTGGAAGGAGTTGAACAGCCACATGCGGTGGGCAGGGGTGCCCTCCTTGTCGACCATGGCGCGCCCGGCGACGCTGTCGCACGAGTAGACCTTCACCCGGCCGTCGTCGATGAGCGGCCACAGGTGCCGGACGAGGTGGTTGCGCTCGACCTCCTCGGCGTCGCCCCCGGCGGTGGGGAAGACCAGGACGGGCACACCGAAGTGCCCCCACCGCGCCAGTGTGACGGGCCGGTGCATGCGCTCGGAGTGCCAGCGTTCGGTCACCTTCACGGTCGACCTCCTCGTGCTGTTGACGGGTCGGTTCTCTACTCGTACACGAACTTCTGTGGACCGGGGTAGACCCAGGACAGGCCGTCGCGCAGCCGGTCCCGCCAGTTCTCCCAGTTGTGCCCGTCGCGGGCCTCGGTGAAGCGCACGGTCATCCCGGCCTCGCGGAACACCGGGACCATGGACCGGTTGGGGGTGATGAGCGGCTCGTAGGTCCCGCAGCTCATGTAGATCCGCTCCACCGGGGCGCTGGGCCGGGCGCGGTAGCGGTTGACGAACTTCACGACCGGGTCGAAGTAGGGGCCGCCGCCGTGCTCCGTGCCGATGTCGGTGAAGACCAGCGACGCCGACTGCAGCAGCAGCGAGCCGAACAACCCCGGGTAGCGCACCGCCGTCGACAGCGAGGCGATGCCGCCGAAGCTGCTGCCCATGAGACAGCGTCCCTCCGGCGTGTCGACCAGCGGGAGCTGCTCGCTGATCCGCGGCACCAGCTCGCGCGCGACGAACCGGGCGTGGGGCGCGTGGTTGGGGTACTCCTTCAGCCGGTCCCGGGGCGGGACGAACGCCGCGACCAGGGGCGCCACGTCGAGCCGGTGGATCAGGTTGTCCAAGACCGTCTTCATCGCGGCATACCCCAGGTAGTCGGTGCCGTCGTGCACCACCAGCAAGGGGTAGCGCTTCGCCCGGTGGAAGCGCGCGGGCAGGTAGAGGTGCACCGGCTGGTCCCGGCGCAACGCCTTGCTGCGCAGGACCTGCTCGACCAACTCGCCCGGCCGCGCCTCCGGGTCGGGGCGCACCCAGTCCGGCACCTCGTAGCCGACGGCCGCGCAGACCGAGCTCGACCCCACGGGACTGTGGGCCACGCGGGGGTTGAGGGGGTCGTTGAACCGCTCGTGGTGCTCGCCGCGGCGCAGCTCGAGCTGGTACTCCACGCGGGAACCCTCGGGCAGGACGGTGCTCGCCGCCCACAGGTCGGTGCCGTCGAGGCGGCGCATCTCCAGCGGGTCGGGAAGGCCGACCACGCGGTGGCGGACGGACACCGCGTCCG
This sequence comes from Pedococcus sp., assembly GCF_036554925.1. Lineage (NCBI taxonomy): Bacteria > Bacillati > Actinomycetota > Actinomycetes > Micrococcales > Intrasporangiaceae > Pedococcus > Pedococcus sp. The sequence goes on along the minus strand of NZ_DATBMI010000030.1, from coordinate 6,261 downwards.
CGTCGCCGCGGAACAGGAACGTCGCCCGTTCCCCCTCGATGATCGGCGAGCCGTGCCGGGCCACGAAGCGGTCGAGGGCGGCCGCATCGACCGGGAGCCGCTCACGCAGCCGGTTCAGCGCCATCCGCCGGCCGCTCACGCCGCTCCCACCTCCTGCACCGTGCCGTTGGCTGTCAGCACCCGCACGCCGTGCGGCAGCGGGCCGGGTGCCGCGGCCTCGCCCGGGCGCACCGGCTCGCCGTCGAAGACGGCCGAGGTGCCGTCGTCGAGCAGCAGCAGGCGGTGCTCGGCGAACCGCCGGGCGAGGACGGCGGAGCGCGCGCGGTCGTCGAGCCGCAGCCGGCGCCGGGCGTGCGGCAGGGCGATCACACCGGGCACCCGACCCAGGCCGCGGTCGTAGACCTCCGCCTCGTGCCAGCCATGGGGTCCGAAGTCGTGGAACAGCACCACCCTGGTCGTGAGCGCCATGGCGCCGGCCGACCACGCGATGACGGGCAGGGTGTCGGGGACCGGGAGGGCGAACATCCGCAGCGTGCGCAGCAGGGTGCCGACGTGGCCGCCGGTGACCACGAGCGCGGCGCACTCCCCGAGCATCGCGGCGAGCTCGCCGCGGTGCCACCCGAGGACCTCGCTCTGCTCCAGCGGGGCCTGCTCGTCGAAGGCGCGGTAGAGGTCCTTGAGGTGGCCGGAGTACCAGCCGTCGAGGTGGCGGACCGCCTCGACCGCGTCGGCCAGCGCGGCCTCCCCGGTGCCGTGGACGGACGTGCGGCGCTGCACGGAGTACACGCCCTCCATGGCCCCCTGCAGGCGCAGTCGGTAGAAGCCGAGGAGCTCGTCGTGGCGGTCACGGAAGGCGAGCGCCGCCGCGGCGAAGGCGGGGTCCTTCTCCAGGACGTCGAACATGCGGTGGTGCAGCCTCAGGTTGCGGCTGCGGCCGTCGAGCACCGCGTCGAGCTCGGCGTCCTCGTCCTCGCGCTCCTCCCACCCGGCGGTGATGGTCGCCACCGGGCCCTCGACCTCGAGTGCCCGCAGGGTGCTGCCGGCGGTGGTCATGAAGCGCTGGGGACCCAGCAGGACGGTCGTTCCCACGGGGTCAGCCGGCGTGGACGTGGATGGTGCGGCCCACGTCGTCGAGCATCCCGCGGAGGGTGTCGTAGTCGGGGTGGCGCATCCGCACGTACGCGTTGGCCATGTAGCCCGCCTCCACCGGCTGGGTGTGGTGGCCCTCTGGCGGGAAGTGCCCGTCGAGCACCCACTGGCCGTACCGGCCCTGGATCTCGTCGATGCCGCTGTAGCCGCGGATCTGGCCGTCGTGGTCGGGACGCAGCGCGACGATCCCCGCGGAGTAGGGCCGGCGCATCCGCTGCTCTGGCATGCCATGGGTGATGATGTGGGCCCACTCCCGGTAGACGTCGACGTCGTTGCTGGCCGAGTAGAGGTCCCAGCAGCCGACACCGGGCGGGCGGGCGCCGATCTCGGAGAAGCGCAGCCCCTTCGGGCCGTGGAACCACTCCATGTGGGTCGCGGAGGTGCCGATGCCCAGGGCCTCGATCACGCGCTGCCCGAGCTCCTGGACCTCGCCGTAGAAGGGCGAGTCGGCCATCCGGTTGGTCGTGACGAACTGCGGCGAGATCCAGCGGGTCCGCATCGCCTCGAGCACGTTGGGGTAGTAGTGCGTCGTCCAGTCGTGCACCACCCTGCCGTGGTGGGTGATGGTGTCGTAGAAGCCCTCGTGGCCCTCGACGAACTCCTCGACGGCGATCGAGGTCGCGCCGTGGGCGCCGAAGACCGTGAGCGCGTGCGCCAGCTCGGCGTCGGAGTCGACGCGCATGGTGTCCTGGGCGCCGGCGCCCGCACGCGGCTTGAGGATCAGCGGGTAGCCCACCGTGGCCGCGAACGCCCACACCTCGTCGGCGTGGTCGGCGGCGGTCGAGGCGGCCGTCGGCACGCCGGCCTCCCGGAGCGCCTGCTTCATCGAGGGCTTGTCGCGGCACAGCCAGGTGGTGTGCACCGACGTGCCGGGGATGCCGGTCGCCTCGCGCACCTGCGCCGCGGACATGGTGTGCGCCTCCACGGTGGCCTCGAGCCGGTCCACCCACACCCGGTCCTGGATGAACCGCACGGCGTCGGTCATCTCCCGGACGCTGGTGACCGAACCGACCTTGTAGTAGCCGGTCATGGCGCTGCGGAGCTCGTCGTCGAGCGCCCACTCGTCGCTCTCGCCGATGCCGATGACGTTGGCGCCGACCGTGGCGAGCGCGAGGGCGAACCTGCGCTGGTTCGCCGGGAAGGCGGGCTCGACGAAGATGATGTTCACGACGTCGACTGTATTGCCAGGCCGGCGGGGCGTCCTGTCGTCAGCCGGGACGGTTCCACGGGTGCTCGCCCGCGGTGGACCAGCACGCGGCCACCCGGCCGGCCCACCAGGCCCGGCGGTCCTCCGGAGCCGCCCAGCGCTCGAGGAGCCCGGGGTCAGCCGCCACCCGCCGCACCGGCAGGTCGCCCCCCTCGGGCACCAGGGAGTCGGCCGCGACGTCGCCCTCGAGCAGCGCGACCGTGCCCAGCCCGCAGGCATACGGCAGCTCCGGGAGCGCGGCCGCCAGGGCCACCCCGGCGGCCATGCCGACCGAGGTCTCGAGCGCCGAGGAGACCACCGCCGGCAGCCCGCAGGCAGCCACGACGTCGAGGGCCCGGCGCACCCCGCCGAGAGGGGCGACCTTCACGACGACGAGGTCTGCGGCCTCCTCGCGGGCCACGCGGAGCGGGTCCTCGGCCTTGCGGATGGACTCGTCGGCGGCGACGGGCACCTCGACCCCGCGGCGCGCCAGCGCGACCCGCAGCCGCCTGAGCTCGTCCACGGTCGCGCAGGGCTGCTCGGCATACTCGAGGCCGTATGCCGCGAGCGCAGCGAGCGCGTCGCTCGCCTGCGCGACGTCCCAGGCGCCGTTGGCGTCGACCCGGATCCGTGCGGAGGCGCCCATCACGTCACGGACGGCGGCCACGCGGCCCACGTCGTCCGCCAGGGACTGGCCTCGCTCGGCGACCTTGACCTTCGCGGTCTCGCACCCGTCGAACCCGGCGAGCACCCGAGCCACCTCGCCGGCCGGCACCGCGGGGACGGTGGCGTTGACGGGGACTCGCCCGCGCCGCGCCGGCGGCCACCCGTGCCACGCGGCCTCGACCGCGGCGCCGAGCCAGCGCGACGCCTCCACCGGCCCGTACTCGGGGAAGGCTGCGAACTCGCCCCATCCCCGGGGACCCTCGATGAGGGCCGCCTCGCGGACCGTGATGCCCCGGAAGCGCACCCGCATCGGGATGGCGACGACCCGCAGCCCCGCCAGGACGGTGTCGAGGTCGGGCGGCGGGCTGTCGGTCATGCAGCACATTCAACCGGGGTCCGGGATGAGGCGTCGCCGCGGCCCGCCAGGTCCTGCCCGGGCGGTCAGGCGCCGCGCACCGCCTTCTGCAGCTCGTTGACGGCCAGGGCGATGAAGGCCACCGCGATGAGGGCCATGACGACGTTGGAGGACACCTTGTTGCGCCACTCGCTCGGGACGTCCTTGCGGTTCAACAGCCACAGCAGCGTGACCGACAGGAACGGCATGAAGAACGCGCCGAGGACGCCGTAGGCGAGGATCAGGTAGACCGGCTTGCCGAGGAACATCATGATCATCGGCGGGAAGGTCAGCCACAGGATGTAGGCCTTGTAGTACCGCCCGCCGAGCCTGGCGTCCGGGTGGTCGGCGCCCTGCCCGCGGATGTGCCCGACGAAGTCGGCGAACATCATCGAGACGCCGTTCCACACCCCCACCAGGGAGGACATGGCGGCCGCCCAGAAGCCGACGAGGAACACCTTGCCGGCCCAGCCGCCGTAACGGTCGGCGAGGACGGTCGAGAGGTCCAGGAGGCCCTTGTCGCCGGTCTTGACCGCGATGTTGGCGGAGTAGAGCAGCTCCGCGCCCACGATGAGCGTGGCGGTCACGAAGATGCCGGTGACGACATAGGCAACCGTGTTGTCGAGGCGCATGACCCGCATGTGGCGCGGGCTGGTCCAGCCCTTCTCGCGGATCCAGTAGCCGTAGGCGGCGAGGGTGATGGTGCCGCCGACGCCGCCCGCCAGGGACAGGACGTTGACCAGGCCGGAGTCCGGGATGAGCGGCACCAGACCCGTGACCAGCTCGGGGACGTTGGGCAGGGTCAGCAGGGCCGCGCCCACCATGGTCACGAACATGATGCCGACGAGGGCCGCACACACCTTCTCGAAGAGCGAGTAGCGGCCCCACCACACCAGCCCCAGGCCGATCAGCCCGGAGAGGATGCCCCACGCCCAGACCGGGAGGACCGGCAGCAGGGAGTGCAGCGGAAGGCCCGTCCCGGCCATCGCAGCGGCGCCGTAGACGAAGCCCCAGATGACGATGTACGGGCCGAAGTACCAGTGGGTCCAGCGACCGAGCCTGGACCACCCCTCGTAGATGGTGTGGCCGGTCGCGAGCGAGTAGCGGCCGGCCCCCTCGACGAGCACGATCTTCATGACGCAGCCGACGACGACGGTCCAGAGCAGGGCGTAGCCGAACTTGCTGCCGGCGATCAGCGTGGCCACGAGGTCGGCGGCGCCCACACCGGTCGCGGCGACCACGAGGCCGGGTCCGATGAGCCTCCAGCCCGGCTTGGTGCCCTCGTCGGTGCGGGCAGTGGTCTGCGTGGCCATGGGGGCTCCTCGAGTCGACGCTGACGTTCGCCGAGCCACGCTACCCATTCATGACAAAACCATCCATATGGTGCAGGGCCGGCGAGACGCGTGGGGCTCGAGCGGCCCGAGGGGACAGCTCAGCGGTCGCGCGAGGAGAGGACGCAGAACTCGTTGCCCTCCGGGTCGGCCAGCACCGTCCACGTGACGTCGGCGCTCTGGCCCACGTCGACCGGGGTCGCGCCCATCGCGAGGAGCCGGGCGATCTCGGCGTCGCGGTCCTGGCTGGTGTGCGGCGCGAGGTCGAGGTGCAGGCGGTTCTTCGTCGTCTTGCCCTCGGGCACCGGCACGAAGACGAGCCCTTGGCGCTGCTGGTGCCACTCGGCCGCGTCCAGGGGGTCGGTGGACATGTCCTTCGGGATGAGGGCCACCTCGTGCTCGTCCTCGTAGACGATCGTCCAGTCCAGGACCTCCTGCCACCACCGCGCCTGGGCAGCGATGTCGTGGGAGTCGACGACCACGGAGTACCAGCGAAGAGCCATGCGGCCGACGCTATTGCGGTGCCGCGGTCCCCGCCACCAGTCGGCTCGCGGCGGGGCAGCCGCAGTCGCTGCCGCACTCCGCTGGACGCGGCCACACGGCATACGGCCACGGGCGCCCCGTTAGGCTCGCGCAGGTGAGCGAGCAGCGGACCGTCAGCGAGACCTTCGACCCGGCGGCCTGGGACGAGGTGCCGGGCTTCGACTTCACCGACATCACCTACCACCGGGCGCGCGAGGTGGGCGCGGTGCGCATCGCGTTCGACCGGCCCGAGGTCCTCAACGCGTTCCGCCCGCACACCGTCGACGAGCTCTACCGCGCGCTCGACCACGCCCGGATGACCCCCGACGTCGGCTGCGTGCTCCTCACCGGCAACGGCCCCGGCCCGGCCGGCACCGGCAGCGAGGGCAAGTGGGCCTTCTGCTCCGGCGGCGACCAGCGCATCCGCGGGCGCTCGGGGTACCAGTACGCCGACGGCGAGACCGCCGACACCGTCGACCACGCGCGGGTGAAGGCGATGGGCGGCCGGCTGCACATCCTCGAGGTGCAGCGGCTGATCCGCACCATGCCGAAGGTCGTCGTCGCCGTCGTGAACGGCTGGGCGGCCGGCGGCGGCCACAGCCTCCACGTCGTCTGCGACCTCACCATCGCCAGCCGCGATCACGCCCGCTTCAAGCAGACCGACGCCGACGTGGGCTCCTTCGACGGTGGCTACGGCTCGGCCTACCTCGCCAAGATGGTCGGCCAGAAGTTCGCCCGCGAGATCTTCTTCCTCGGCCGCACCTACTCCGCCGACGACATGCACCGCATGGGCGCGGTCAACATCGTCGCCGACCACGCCGACCTCGAGACCGAGGCGCTGCGGGTGGCGCGCGAGATCATGGGCAAGAGCCCGCAGGCCCAGCGCATGCTGAAGTTCGCCTTCAACCTCACCGACGACGGGCTCATGGGCCAGCAGGTGTTCGCCGGCGAGGCGACCCGGCTCGCCTACATGACCGACGAGGCCGTGGAGGGCCGAGACCAGTTCCTCGAGA
>NZ_DATBMI010000229.1:0-6592 GCF_036554925.1 Pedococcus sp. | reverse complement strand
CCACGAGTCCGGGACGCCCGGCCAGACCGTCGTGCTCACCGGCGGGGTGCGGACACCCTCCGACGCGCTGGTGGGCCCCGTCGCCGTCGGGGCCCTGCGCATGCTGCACGTCGACCGCCTCTTCCTGGGAGTGCACGGCATGGACGCGCAGGCGGGGCTGACCACGCCGAACCTCGTCGAGGCCGAGACGAACCGCGCGATGATCGCGTCGGCACGCAGGCTGTGCGTGCTGGCCGACCACACCAAGTGGGGCACGGTCGGGCTGAGCACGATCACCGAGCTGTCCGAGGTCCACCAGCTCGTCACCGACAGCGGCCTGCCCGCGCGGGCCCGCACCGCCCTCGCCGAGGTCGTCGGGGAGCTCATCGTGGCGCCGGACGTGGTGGCGCCGCGGTCGGGCAGGAGGGCCCCCGCATGAGCCTGGCAGCGCGTCGACGCACGAGGCGCGAGCTGGCTGACGGCCGCGAGATCATCTACTTCGACGACCACGCCGCGCCCCCGCGCGAGGCCGTCGACACCCGGGACCTCGGCGAGCGCGCCCTCGCCGGCGAGCTGCGCCGGGACGCCCTCACCGGTGACTGGGTCGCGATCGCCGGCCACCGGCTCCACCGCACGTTCCTGCCACCGAAGGACGAGTGCCCGCTCTGCCCCTCCGGCCGGGGCACGGTGCCCTCCGAGATCCCCGAGTCCGACTACGACGTCGTCGTGTTCGAGAACCGTTTCCCCTCCTTCTCGGCGCACGCCGAGGAGGGCGCCGGCACGGCATACGGGATGTTCGAGCACGTGCCCGCCCATGGGCGCTGCGAGGTCGTCTGCTTCACCAGTGACCACGAGGCCAGCTTCGCCTCGCTCCCTGCCTCCCGCGTGAGGACCGTGATCGAGGCCTGGGCGGACCGAACCTCGGAGCTCGGCCGGCAGCCCGGCGTCGAGCAGGTGTTCTGCTTCGAGAACCGCGGTCAGGAGATCGGGGTCACGCTGCACCACCCGCACGGCCAGATCTACGCGTACCCGTTCGTGCCCTCCCGCACCCAGTCGCTGCTCACCGAGGCCCGTCGGCACCACGACCGCACCGGCCGGTTGCTCGGCGCCGACATCCTGACGGCTGAGCGCAGGGACGGCTCGAGGATGGTGCTCGAGGGCCGGCACTGGAGCGCCTACGTGCCGTATGCCGCGCGGTGGCCGGTCGAGGTGCACCTCGCCCCCCACCGCGACGTCCCCGACCTCGTCGCGCTCGACGGCGCCGAGCGCGACGAGCTCGCCGAGGTCTACCTCGACCTGCTGGGCCGGCTCGACCGCTACCACCCCAGCCCGGACGGCAGCCCGCTGCGGCTCCCCTACATCGCGGCCTGGCAGCAGGCGCCGGTCCACGTCGGCCGTGACGTCTCGCGCCTGCACCTGCAGGTGATGTCCGTGCTGCGGGCGCCGGGGAAGCTGAAGTACCTCGCCGGCTCCGAGTCGGGCGTCGGCGGGTGGGTCAACGACGTGCCACCCGAGCGGATCGCCGCGCGACTGCGGGAGGTGGGCGGATGAGCGTGCAGGCGACCCCGCTGTGGCTGCCGGCGTCCGACGACGCCGAGGTGGCGGGCGCGCTCGCGACCGCGTTCGCCGACCGCTTCGGGCACCGGCCCGACGGCGTCTGGGCCGCGCCGGGGCGGGTCAACCTCATCGGGGAGCACACGGACTACAACCAGGGGCTCTGCCTGCCCGTCGCGCTCCCCCACCGCACGTATGCCGCGGTGCGGCTGCGCCCCGACGGTCTCGTCCGCGCGGCCTCGCTCCAGCAGGACCACGCCTGGGAGGGCACCCTCGACGAGGTCGGGCCCGGGCGGCCCGAGGGGTGGACGGCCTATGCCCTGGGCGTGCTGTGGGCGTTGCGGCGCCGGGGCATCGAGGTGCCGGGGGCGGATGTGCTCATCGACGGCCGGGTGCCCCTCGGCAGCGGACTGTCGTCGTCGGCCGCTCTCGAGTGCGCCGTCGCGGTGGCGTACGCCGACCTCGTCGCGGAGGTGGGTGAGCTGGCGCCGGCCGAGCTCGCCGCGGCGTGCGTGACGGCGGAGAACATCGTGGCGGGGGCGAGCACCGGCGGCCTGGACCAGACCATCGCCCTGCGCGCGACGGCGGCCCACGCCATGCTGCTCGACTGTCGCGACTTCACCGTCGACCACGTCCCGTGGCGGGTGGGCGACCAGGGCTGGCGGGTGCTGGTGGTCGACACCCGCGCCCCGCACGCCCTCGTCGACGGCCAGTACGCCGAGCGCCGGCGCAGCTGCGAGGAGGCGGCCGCCGCGCTGGGTGTCGCCGCGCTGCGCGACGTGGCCCCCGCCGACCTGCCGGCGGCGCTGGAGCGCCTCGCCCCCGACGACGTGATGGTCAGGCGGACCCGCCACGTGGTGACCGAGATCGAGCGGGTGCGGCAGGCGGCGTCCGCGCTGCGGGCCGACGACGTCTCGCGGCTGGGCGCGCTGATGACCGCCTCGCACACGTCGCTGCGGGAGGACTACGAGGTGTCCTGCGCCGAGCTCGACGCGGTGGTGGAGACGTCGCTCGAGGCCGGTGCCGCCGGAGCCCGGATGACCGGCGGGGGCTTCGGCGGCTCCGCCATCGCGCTCGTGCGCCACGACGAGGCGCCCGCGATCGCCACAGCGGTCACCGAGGTCTTCGCCGGCCGTGGGTGGTCCGCGCCGCAGGTGCTCGAGGCGGTGCCGTCAGGCCCTGCCGCTCGGGTGGGCTGACGGCGACCCCGGCCACCTCCCTCGGGTGTCGTCCCTCCTCTGCCAGCCAGGGGCCTGGGGAGCGCGCGGGCTACCTGTGCAGGACGACGACGTCGTAGTCCGTGCCGGCGGGAGCCCCCTGCCCGAACGGAGGCGGCAGCCCGAGGTCGAACCTGGCATTGACCAGCGCCAGGTCGTCGCCGTGCCGAGCCACCGTCGTCGGGACCCGGAAGAGACCGCCCACGTCGTCGTTGTCGACCACCTCGGCGACGACACCGCTCGACAGGTCGGCGGCCAGCCGGAGCCTGACGAGGCGGTTGGTGGCGTTCTCGACGACCCAGAGCGTGCGGCCCTGCAGCAGCAGCCCGTCCGCGACACCCGGGTTGATGGCGCCGTCCGGCAGGTCGACCTGCTCGCTGGCCCCGGTCTCCGGGTCCACCGTGTAGAGCCCGCCGAGGACGGTGTTGTTCACGATCAGCCTCTCCCCCGACCGGGTCGCCTCGATGCCGTTCAGACCCGGGAACGTGCCGCCGCTGTCGGCCGCGGGCCCGGTGACCGGCAACGTCCTGGGCGTGCCGATGCGCCCGGACCCGCGCAGGGGGACGACGAAGAGCTGTGGCGTGAACGAGTCCGTGACGTAGACCGCGTCCTCGGTGACCACCAGGTCGTTCAGCAGCGCCGCCCCGGGGTTGGCGACCCGGATGTCGGCGACACCGGCGCCGGTCCTGGCGTTGTAGACGAACACCCGCCCGGTGAGTCCGCCCGCGACCCACAGCCGGTCCGGGCGGTCGTCGCGGTCCTGGACCTTCAACCCGACCGCCTGCCGGTTCGCGGTGTCCACGAGCAGGGAACCCTTGCCGGTGCGCAGGTCGCCCCGGTAGATGTCGCCGTCCCAGAGCGAGCCGACGAAGAAGGTGGCGTCCTCGCCGACGGCGATGCCCTCGGGGGCGAAGTCGTCCGGGAGGGGGACGGATCGTGCCGCCGGCGCCGCGGCGGCGACGGTGAGCAGACCCGCTGCGAGCAGGACGATGATGCGATGCCTGGCCATGGGGGACCTCCTGGAGGTGGCGGGCTTCGATCCCTCCGCCCTATCCCTGGTCACGCGTGGGCGCCACCCCCACCTGGCGTAGTCCCGGGGGGCCCCTCACGTCCCGAGGTCGTAGTCGACGGTCACCGCGGCGTGGTCGCTCCAGCGCTGGTCGTAGGTCGCCGCCCGGCCCACCGTCGCGGCGGTCGCGACCTTCGCCAGTGGGCGGCTGGCGATCTGGTAGTCGATGCGCCACCCGGCGTCGTTGTCGAATGCCTTGCCGCGCCAGGACCACCAGGTGTACGGACCGGGCCCGGGTCCGTGGAGCTCGCGGTGCGTGTCGACCCAGTCGCCGTACTCGAACCACCGGTCGAGGTAGGCACGCTCCTCCGGCAGGAAGCCCGCCTTCCCGAGGTTTCCCTTCCAGTTCTTGAGGTCGTCCTCACGGTGGGCGACGTTGAGGTCGCCCGTCACCACGGCCAGCTGCCCGAGGGCCGCCCAGCGCTCGAGGCGAGCGGTGACCGCGTCGAGGAAGCGGTACTTCTCCAGCTGTCGAGCGGTCTCGGCCTCCCCCGTGTGCACGTAGGTGGACACGATGGACACCACCCCGTGGGGCGTGGCGTGGTCGACCTCCACCCACCGCCCGCTCTGCGCGAACTCCTCCGGGCCCACGCCGACCTGCACGCGGACCGGATCGACACGGCTGACCACGGCCACGCCAGCGCGCCCCTTGTCGACCGCTTCGGTGTGTGCGACGTGCCACCCGCCGAGACCCGCTACCTCCAGCGCCTGCTGCAGCTGGGCATCGGAGGCCCTGACCTCCTGGAGGCACAGGACGTCGGCCCCCTGCTCGGCCAGCCAGGACAGCCCGCCCCTTCGGGATGCCGCGCGGATGCCGTTGACGTTGGCCGTGATCACTCGCATGCCCCCATTGTCCGTGCGACCCGGGAGCGCCCGGCACTAGGGTGGCCGCCATGGCCGATGAGCGTCCCGACACCGAGCCGACCGAGAACGTCGCCTCGCCGACCGACAGCCATGACGGTCACGAGGTGACCTCGAAGCCGGCGGAGCCGAAGGACGACACGGTGAGCACCCGGCACACCCTGCGGGTCGGGCGCCGGGCCCTGAGGTACACCGCCACCACGGGCCGGGTGGTCCTGCGCGACGAGGTCTACGAGGACGGCAAGTTCACCGGGTTCCGGCCCAAGGCGGAGATCTCGATGACCGCCTACGTCGTGGACGCCCCGAAGACCGACAACCGCCCCGTCGTGTTCGCGTTCAACGGCGGCCCCGGCTCGTCATCGGTGTGGCTCCACCTCGGGCTCCTCGGGCCGCGACGGGTCGTCATGGGCGACGTCGGAGAGCTCATCGCCCCGCCCTACCAGCTCGCCGACAACGCCGAGTCCCTGCTCGCGGTCAGCGACCTCGTGTTCATCGACCCGGTCTCGACGGGCTACTCCCGCGCCGTCGAGGGCGGCAGCGCGAAGGACTACCACGGCTACACCGGCGACATCGAGAGCGTCGGCGAGCTGATCCGGCTCTGGACGACCCGGCACAACCGCTGGATGTCGCCCAAGTTCCTGGCTGGCGAGTCGTACGGCACGCTGCGGGCCGCTGCGCTCGCGGAGCACCTGCAGACCCGACACGGGATGTACCTCAACGGCGTCATGCTCATCTCCAGCGTGCTGGACCTCGGCTCGGTCGGGCTCCACGAGCCCGAGGACCGCGGCTTCGTCAACTTCCTCCCCACGTATGCCGCGGTGGCGCACTTCCACGGCAAGCACGGACGCAAGAGCCTCAAGACCGTTCTGGCCGAGGCCGAGGCCTACGCCGAGCGCGACTACCCCTGGGTGCTCTCACGGGGCAGCCGGCTCACCGCTGCCGAGCGCACCGCGGCTGTCACCACCCTGGCCCGGCTCACGGGGCTCAGCGAGGACTACGTGGAACGCAGCGACCTGAGGATCGAGCACGTCCGGTTCTTCACCGAGCTCCTCCGGGACCGCGGCCTGGGCGTCGGCCGGCTCGACAGCAGGTTCACCGGACCGCTGGCCAGCGGCGTCGCTGAGAAGTACGACGCCGACCCCAGCCATGACGCGATCTCCGGCCCCTACGCCGCGGCCTGGAACCACTACGTGCGGGCGGAGCTCGAGTACAAGAACGACCTCCCCTACGTGCAGCTCTCGATGAAGGCCAACGAGGAGTGGTCGTACAAGGAGTTCGAGGGAAAGGCGGTGGACGCCGCACCCCAGCTCGCCCGCGCCATGCGGGCCAACCCGCACCTGCGGGTCCACGTGGCCTACGGCTACCACGATGGGGCGACCCCCTACTACGCCGCCCAGGAGGTGCTGGCCCACCTGCAGATACCGGCTGCCCTGCACGCCAACATCGAGCACGCGTTCTACGAGGCCGGCCACATGATGTATGTCCATGAGCCCAGCCGTCTCGCCCAGAGCGCCGACCTCGCCGACTTCGTCCGCCGAGCCAGCCAGCCCTGATCGGCCGCGGGGCGACCCTTCGCCGGCGGCCCTCGCTCAGCAGGACGCGCCGAGCCTCTCAGCACCCCAGCCTCCACGAGGATGCGAGTCCATTCCGGGGCGCCGGGCCCCTCGACAGCGCCGCCCCCTCCAGAACGCAGAAAGGCCCCGCACCTTGGAGTGCGGGGCCTTTCTTGAAAGTATGTTCGGCTGCGTCCTACTCTCCCACACCGTCACCCGTGCAGTACCATCGGCGCTGAAGGGCTTAGCTTCCGGGTTCGGAATGGGACCGGGCGTTTCCCCTTCGCTATGACAGCCGAAACTCTATGGAGATGTCAATCGGTGGCCGGCGTGGTGCCGGCCGGGTTCCCGACCGTTTC
>NZ_DATBMI010000221.1:0-10697 GCF_036554925.1 Pedococcus sp. | reverse complement strand
GTGCCGCCCGCTCGCGTGAGCGGGCGGCACACGGCAGGTGCGGTGGGCCGTCAGCGGGGAGGGGCCGGGGGCTCCTGCGCCGGCGGGGTCACGGGCGGCACGGCGGGACCCTCCGGCTCGGGCTCCGGCTCGTAGGGCGGCACGGCGTCCGCGGGCGGCGCGATGGGGGGCTGGACCCGCTGCGCCGGCGTCGCGTGCTCGGTGGCCTCGCGGCTGGCGCGTCCGGCCTGACCGCGCGCCTCCGCGAGGGCCTGCTCGGGGGGCTCGAGCGCGGTCTCCTCGAAGGCGGTGCCCAGCTCACCGGTGTCGACCCACTGGCCCTCGTCCTCCGGGGGGAAGCCGCCCTCCTCCTTGCCCAACATGCCGCCGATGCCGCGCAGGGCGTCCGTCAGCTCGCTGGGGATGATCCACATCTTGTTGGCGTCACCGCGGGCAATCTGCGGGAGGACCTGGAGGTACTGGTACGCCAGCAGCTTCTGGGTCGGCCGGCCGCGGTGGATGGCGTCGAAGACCTGCTGGATGGCTCGGGCCTGGCCCTGCGCCTCGAGGATCCGCGCCTGGGCCGAGCCCTCGGCCCGGAGGATCGCACTCTGCTTCTCTCCCTCGGCGGTGAGGATCTGGCTCTGCTTGACGCCCTCGGCGTTGAGGATGGCCGCGCGGCGGTCGCGCTCGGCCTTCATCTGCTTCTCCATCGACTCCTGCACCGACATCGGCGGGTCGATCGCCTTGAGCTCCACGCGGTTGACCCGGATGCCCCACTTGCCGGTGGCCTCGTCGAGCACACCTCGCAGCTGGGCGTTGATCTGGTCGCGGCTGGTCAGCGTCTGCTCGAGGTCGAGAGAGCCGATGACGTTGCGCAGCGTGGTGACGGTCAGCTGCTCGATGCCCTGGATGAAGTTGGCGATCTCGTACACCGCCGACTTCGAGTTGATCACCGAGTAGTAGATGACGGTGTCGATGTTGACGACGAGGTTGTCGGAGGTGATCACCGGCTGTGGCGGGAAGGAGACCACCTGCTCGCGCAGGTCGACGTTGGCGCGCACCTTGTCGACGAACGGGATCAGGAAGTGGATGCCTCCTTCGAGGGTGCGCGAGTAGCGGCCGAGCCGCTCGATGATCAGCGCCGTCTGCTGGGGAACGATCCGCACCGTGCGGAACAGCACCACCAGAACGAAGACAACGAGAAGCAGCAGGACGATGAGCCCTGCACCGATGCCGTCCACAGTCACTCCGGTTTCTGACCCGCCGTGTCGCCGGTGACGATCACGGTGGCCCCCTCGATGGAAACAACCCTGACCTCCTGGCCGGGCTGGCACACGACACCGCCGTCGGGAATGCGCGCTGACCAGGTCTCCCCGGCGAGCTTGACGCGGCCGTCGGTCTCGGTCACGGTCTGCAGCACCCAGCCGACCCGGCCGACGAGGCCCGCGGCACCGATCGTCCGGCTCTCCGGCGCGGCCGTGAAGTGCCGGGTGACCAGCGGCCGCACGAGGACCAGCAGCAGGACCGCCACCACGACGGCGACCACGACCTGCGCCGCGAACGGCAGGCCGATGGCCGCGGCCAACGCCGCGGCGAGCGCCCCGCCCGCGAGCATGACGAACACGAAGTCGACCGTTGCGGCCTCGATGGCGGCGAGGATGAGCGCCAGCGCCACCCATGCCAGCCAGGGGTTGTCCCTGAGCACGTCCATGCAGCCTCCCTGAGTGCGTGGTCACTCTAGGACGGTCGGGCTGCCTGCGGCGTTCCCGGCGCGCCGTGCGCCGGTCAGTAGTACTGGCTAGGGCGTGACCGGCGCGCCGTTGCGCGCCCGCGCGGACCATCGGTCGCCGTGCCGCTCGAGCGCCAGGGGCAGGCCGAAGGTCTCCGAGAGGTTCTCCTCGGTCAGGGTGATCTCGAGCGGGCCCTGCGCCACCACCCGGCCGCCGCGGAGCAGCAGGACGTCGGTGAAGGCCGGTGGGATCTCCTCCACGTGGTGCGTCACCAGGACCATGGCGGGCGCCTCGACGTCGGCGGCCAGCGCGCCCAGGCGGCGGACGAGGTCCTCCCGCCCACCGAGGTCGAGACCGGCCGCCGGCTCGTCGAGCAGCATCAGCTCGGGGTCGGTCATCAGGGCCCGCGCGATCTGGACCCGCTTGCGCTCCCCCTCGGAGAGGGTGCCGAACCTGCGGTCGGCGAGGTGGTCCGCACCCAGCGCCTCGAGCAGCTCCGCGGCACGGACGTGGTCGGGGGTGTCGTAGGACTCCCGCCACCGGCCCACCACGCCGTACGACGCGGTGACGACGACGTTGTGCACGACCTCGTCACCCGGGATCCGGTCGGCCAGGGACGCGGACGACAGGCCGATGCGCGGCCTGAGCTCGAAGACGTCGACGGCCCCGAGCACCTCACTGAGGACTCCGGCGACGCCCCGGGTGGGGTGCATGCGCCCGGCGGCCAGCTGCAGGAGCGTGGTCTTCCCCGCCCCGTTGGGGCCGAGGACCACCCAGCGCTGCCCCTCCTCGACCTCCCAGGTGATGTCGTCGAGCAGGGTGCTCTGGCCCCGCACGACGCACACTCCGGCGAACTCCAGGACGTCACTCATGGACCCGACCCTAGACGACGGCGCCGTGCGCCTCGGAGCGAGCGCCCGGCCCCGGCTCACTACCATGAGGGGATGCCCGTCCTGCCCGCCTCCGTCCGGCTCTCGCTGTGGGCGACCGCGGCGTGGAACGGCACTGGGCACGACCTCGAGCCCCTGCTCCGCGCAGCGCTCCCGGACATCGACCACGTCGCCGGGGACCTCGGGCGCCTCGAGCTCTGGCGCGACCTGGGCGAGCGCGCCCTCCTCGTGGCCCTGCCCGCGCCGGGCGACCTGACGGGGATGCCGTCGGCGTCGCCGGAGGCCCAGGGGGCGGCCGCGGGGGCAGGCGAGTGCGTGTTCGTCCCGAGCCTGGGCGGGATGCTCGTCCCGACCATCGCTGACTTCGGCCCGGGCACCAGCTCGGCGCTGGACACCGGGACCCGCGTGGACTGGCGTGCCTTCGACGCCGACCCCGTGCCGCAGCACCGGGTCGAGGCGCTGGAGCCGTCCCAGCTCGAGCGCCACCTGCGCCAGGAGCTGCTCCGGGCCACCGAGGCCCTGGAGGATCTCGGCGGCCGGCCGTTCGCGGCCGAGGCCGCCCGGGAGGTCGCCGACGCGGCGCTGGGCGGCGAGTGGGGCCTGCCACCGGGGCTGCCCTCCCGAGCGCTGCGGGCCATCACCCTCGCCGGCTCCGTCGGACGGGTCGTCGACCTCGCGCTCGAGGGCCCCGACGACGCCCTGGAGGTGTCCACGGCCCGGTCCCGCAGGCTGCTGCTCCAGGGCCTCCAGCGCGCGGCGGACCGCGCCCTGGCGGATGCCGCGAACGCCGCCTGCGCCGTGCTGGCCGGCTGGCGACCGGCGTGAGAGCGTGGCTCCATGGCGCAGAGCATTGGTTCGGCGGTGCAGGCGGTCCAGGCGTGGCATGAGGCGGTGAACGCCGGGGACGTCGAGGCCGCCGTCGCGCTCTGCGCCGATGACGTCGAGGTCGCCGGCCCGCGCGGCGTCGGGCACGGCCACGACCTGATGCGCGCCTGGCTGAGGCGCTCCGGCATACGGCTCGCGCCCCAGCACCCCCTGCGCGAGGTCGACGGCCGGGTGTTCGTGCACGAGCACGCCCAGTGGACCACCGCCCACGCCCCGGCCGGCGCGCCCACCGACCGCCCGGTCGACACGTGGGTGGTCTTCACCGCCGACGGCGGACGGCTGGCCTCGGTGAGCCGCTACGAGACCGAGGACGACGCGCTGCGGGCGGTGGCCTCGGTCAGCTGACGGCCCGACGCCGCAGCACGTCGAGGTAGACCTGCATCGTCCGGTCGCCGATGCTCGCCCACGAGAAGGCGTCCACTGCGCGCTGTCGCCCCTGCAGGCCCATCCGGTCGGCCCGCGACGGGTCGCTGACGGCCTCCACCAGGGCGGCCGCGAGGTCGGCGACGAAGCGGTCCTGGTCGACCGGGGTGCCGGTGCCGTCCTGCACCTGCTCGATCGGCACGAGCCACCCCGTCTCGCCGTGGACGACCACCTCGGGGATGCCGCCCGTCGCCGTGGCCACGACGGGGAGCTCGCACGCCATGGCTTCGAGGTTGACGATGCCGAGCGGCTCGTAGACCGAGGGGCAGGCGAAGACGGTGGCCGCGCTCAGCAGCGCGATGACCTCGCCGCGGGGCAGCATCTCCGGGATCCAGACGACGCCGTCGCGCTTGGCCCGCAGGGAGTCCATCAGCCCTTCGACCTCCGCCAGGATCTCCGGCGTGTCCGGGGCGCCGGCGCACAGCACGAGCTGGACGTCCGGCGGCAGCTCGGCAGCGGCGCGCAACAGGTATGGCAGCCCCTTCTGCCGGGTGATGCGCCCGACGAAGACGACCGAGGGCCGGTCGGGGTCGACGCCGTGGCGCCGCACCGTGTCGGGGTCCCGGTGGCGCTGCCAGAGCTGGGAGTCGATGCCGTTGTGCACGACGTGGACCCGGTCGGGGTCGACGGACGGGTAGCTGCGCAGGACGTCCTCGCGCATCCCGGCGCTGACCGCGATCACCGCGTCGGCGGCCTCGAAGGCGCTGCGCTCCACGAAGGAGGAGACGCGGTAGCCACCGCCGAGCTGCTCCGCCTTCCACGGGCGCATGGGCTCGAGGCTGTGGGCGGTCACGACGTGCGGCATACCGCCGAGGAGGGACGCCACGTGGCCACCGAAGTTGGCGTACCACGTGTGCGAGTGCACGAGGTCGGCCCCGACGCACTCCCCCGCCATCCGCAGGTCCACCCCCATGGTCTGCACGGCGGGGTTCGCCTCCGCGAGGTCGGGCAGGTCGGGGTAGCCGAAGGTGCCCTCCTCGTCGCGCGGAAGGCCGAAGCACCGCACCCTGGTGTCGACGTCCCCACGGTCACGCAACGCCCGGACGAGCTCTGCGACATGGACCCCGGCGCCGCCGTAGATCTGGGGCGGGTACTCCTTGCTGAGGATGTCGACTCTCACGGGGCGACCCTAGCCGCGAGATGGGGTCGCCGCGAGGGGCGACTTTCCCTACTGTCGTCTCATGCCATACCGACGCGGAGGCCCCAAGGTCCTGGTCATCGTGCTCGCGGGCGGAGAGGGCAAGAGGCTCATGCCCCTCACCGCCGACCGGGCCAAGCCCGCCGTTCCGTTCGGCGGCATCTACCGGTTGATCGACTTCGCCCTGAGCAACGTCGTCAACTCCGGCTACCTCAAGAGCGTCGTGCTGACGCAGTACAAGTCGCACAGCCTGGACCGTCACGTCACCAAGACCTGGCGGATGTCCAACCTGCTGGGCAACTACGTCACCCCCGTCCCGGCGCAGCAGCGTGTCGACAAGAACTGGTACCTCGGCAGCGCGAACGCGATCTACCAGAGCCTCAACCTGATCCACGACGAGAACCCCGACATCGTCGTGGTCGTGGGGGCCGACCACGTCTACCGGATGGACTTCTCCCAGATGGTCCACCAGCACCTCGAGACGCGTGCCGGGGTGACCGTCGCCGCGATCCGGCAGCCGCGGTCGCTCGCCGACCAGTTCGGCGTCATCGAGGTCGACGCGGCCGACCCGCGGCGGATCGACGCCTTCCGCGAGAAGCCCAAGGACGCGGTCGGGCTGCCCGACTCCCCGGACGAGGTGCTCGCCTCCATGGGCAACTACGTCTTCGACGCGGCGGTGCTCATGGAGGCCGTCACCCGGGACAGCACGACCGAGGGCAGCAACCACGACATGGGTGGGGACATCGTCCCGGCGTTCGTCGACAAGGGCGAGGGGTACGTCTACGACTTCAAGGACAACGAGATCCCGGGGTCCACCGACCGGGACCGCGCCTACTGGCGCGACGTGGGGACCCTCGACTCGTACTGGGAGGCCAACATGGACCTGGTCTCCGTCCACCCGGTGTTCAACCTCTACAACTACGAGTGGCCGATCTACACCGACTACGGGCCCTACCCTCCGGCGAAGCTGGTCAACGGCGCCCAGGGCAAGTTCGGTGAGGCCCACAACTCCGCGGTGTCACCGGGCGTCGTCATCAGCGGCGCGACCGTCACCAACTCCGTCCTGTCTCCGCGGGTCCACGTCCACAGCGCGACGACGATCGACGACTCCGTGCTGCTCGACGGTGTCGAGGTCGGCCGCCACGCGCAGATCCGCCGGGCGATCATCGACAAGAACGTCTACGTGCCCGAGAAGACCACGATCGGGGTGGACCGCGAGCACGACCTCGCCCGCGGATTCCAGGTGACCGAGTCCGGGCTCACCATCGTCGCCAAGGGCCAGGAGGTCACCCCCTGAGCTCCGGGCAGCGCATCCGGGTGGGTGTGCAGATCCAGCCGCAGCACGCGGCCTATGCCGACATCCGCCGTGCCTGTGCCGAGGCCGAGGAGGTCGGGGTCGACATCGCCTTCACCTGGGACCACTTCTACCCGCTCTACGGCGACCGTGACGGCGCGCACTTCGAGTGCTGGACGGTGCTGGCCGCCTGGGCGGAGGCGACCGAGCGGGTCGAGATCGGCGCCCTGGTGACCTGCAACTCGTACCGCAACCCGGACCTTTTGGCCGACATGGCACGCACCGTCGACCACATCAGCGCCGGCCGGCTCATCCTCGGCATCGGCTCGGGGTGGTTCGAGCGCGACTACGACGAGTACGGCTACGAGTTCGGGACCGCGGGTGGGCGGCTCGACGCCCTGGCCCGTGACCTCCCCCGCATCCGCCGGCGGTGGGAACGCCTCAATCCCCAGCCAACTCGTCGCATACCGGTGCTCGTGGGAGGTGGCGGCGAGCGCAAGACGCTCCGCATCGTGGCCGAGCACGCCGACATCTGGCACGGGTTCGGTGACGCCGACACGATCGCCCACAAGCACCGCGTGCTCGACCAGTGGTGCGCCCGGATCGAGCGCGACCCCGGCGAGATCGAGCGCTCCGCCGGAGTCTCACCGCGGCCGGGCCGCTTCCCCGAGGACGCGCGCGACTACCCGGCCGCCGCCGAGAAGCTGTATGCCGCGGGCACGCGGCTGTTCACGGTGGGCCTGGACGGGCCGCGCTACGACATGGGACCGCTGCGCGACCTGGTCGCATGGCGAGACTCCCGCGGGAGCGGCTGACGCCGCTCGCTATCGTTGCGCAGTGGACGAACCCCGCACTGCCGCCGCCCCCACGCTCCTCGTGACGGTCAGTGGGGACGACCGCCCCGGCGTCAGCAGCGCGCTCTTCGACGCGATCGCGGACGTGGGCTCGGAGGTCCTCGACGTCGAGCAGGTGGTGGTACGCGGCCACCTCACACTGGCGCTGCTGCTGGCACCCGCCGAGGGCGACCACGCCCGCCTGGAGGAAGCCGTCGGCGCCGTCGCCCGGGGCCTCGACCTGGACGTCCGCTTCGAGTCGGGCACGGGTGACAACGCCCCGCGACGCACCGGCAGGGTCGCCGTGGTGCTCCTCGGGGCGCCCCTCCTGGCCAGTGCCGTGGCCGCCGTGACGGCCCGGATCGCCGCGCATGGGGCCAACATCGACCGGATCCGCCGGCTCTCGCGCTACCCGGTGACGACCGTGGAGTTCGACGTCTCCGGGGCCGACGTGCTGTCGCTGCGGCGCGAGCTCGCCCTGGAGTCCCACGTGCACGGCGTCGACATCGCGGTCGCCCCGGCCGGGCTGGCCCGCCGCGGCCGGCGCCTCGTCGTCATGGACGTCGACTCGACGCTGATCCAGGACGAGGTCATCGAGCTGCTCGCCGCCCACGCCGGGCGCGAGGCCGAGGTGGCGGCGGTCACCGAGGCCGCGATGCGCGGGGAGCTCGACTTCGCCCAGAGCCTGCGCGAGCGGGTCGCGGTCCTGGGGGGTCTGCCCGTGGAGGTCCTCGACGAGGTGCGGGCGTCGATCCAGTTCACCGCCGGGGCCCGGACCCTCGTGCGGACCCTGAAACGGCTGGGCTTCACCGTCGCCGTGGTGTCCGGCGGGTTCATCGAGATCGTCGAGGACCTCGCCCGCGAGCTGGGGATCGACCACGCCCACGCCAACCGCCTCGAGGTCGTCGACGGTCGGCTCACCGGCCGGGTGGTCGGCGACATCGTCGACCGCGCCGGGAAGGCGGAGGCGCTGCGCCGGTTCGCGGCGGAGGCAGGGCTGCCCCTCTCGCGCACCGTGGCCATCGGCGACGGCGCCAACGACCTCGACATGCTCGAGGTCGCCGGCCTCGGGGTGGCGTTCAACGCCAAGCCGGTCGTCCGCGAGCAGGCCGACACGGCCGTCACCGTCCCCTACCTCGACGCCGTGCTGTACCTCCTCGGCATCACCCGGGACGAGATCGAGGAGGCCGACGCCGCCGACGGCACGCCGACCCCTGCTCCTCCCATCGCCTCGCGCTGACTCCTAGGCTGGCGCAATGGCACGTACGACCAGCGGTAGACCCACACTCTTCGTCATCGGCGGGGCGGAGGACCGGGTCGGCAAGGCAGTCGTCCTGCGTCGCTTCGTCCGGCTCGCCGGGGGGCGGCGGGCGCGCATCGTCATCATCCCCACCGCCTCGTCGTTCCAGGACGAGGTTGTGGAGGCCTACACCGAGGTCTTCACCCGCCTCGGGGCGCCTCACCTGTCGGTCGTCAACCCGCAGGACCGCGCCGACGCGCAGGACCCCGACGCCGTCGCCCTGGTCGAGCAGGCCACCGGTGTCTTCATGAGCGGTGGCAGCCAGCTCAAGCTGAGCCAGCGCCTCGCGGGCACACCGCTCGGCGAGGCCATCCACCGCGCGCACGACCGCGGTGCCGTCGTCGGCGGCACCTCGGCCGGCGCCTCCATCATGAGCGAGTTCATGATCTCGATGGGCGACGAGGGGATCACCCCCCGCCAACGCACCAGCCAGCTGAGCGCCGGGCTCGGCCTGATCAGCGGCGTCATCATCGACCAGCACTTCGGCCAGCGGGCCCGCTACGGTCGGCTCATGTCGATGGTGGCGGGCTCTCCCAACCTCATCGGCATCGGCATCGACGAGGACACCGCGATCGAGGTGGTCGACCGCACGACCTTCACCGTGCACGGGCGCGGCGCGGTGTTCGTGCTCGACTGCCGCGCCGCCGACTCCGACGCGCCCGACGCCCGCCGGGGGGCGCCCATGATGGTGTCGGGGGCGGTCGTGCACTCGTTGCCCGCGGGCGCTACGTTCGACCTTCGCGACGTGCGGCTGATCGAGTTCGTCGAGAAGCACCAGGACGCCGCGGTGACGCTGGCCAGCAGCCAGGCCTGACGTCCACCCCGTTCGACCGCAAGGAGACCCGATGGCACCAGAGCGTCCGATCCCGACCGGCCCGGCCGCGCCCGAGCTGAGCATCGTGGAGTCGCGGGTCTACCGGGGCGGCAACGTCTGGTCCTACGACCCGGCCATCCACCTCGTCGTCGACCTGGGGGTGCTCGAGGGCTACCCCACAGACACCCTCGAGGGCTTCACGGACCGGCTGGTCGAGCTGCTGCCCGGCCTGCACCACCACACCTGCTCCCGCGGCGTGAAGGGCGGCTTCATCGAGCGCCTGCGCGAAGGCACGTGGCTCGGCCACGTCACCGAGCACGTGGCGCTGCAGCTCCAGCAGGAAGCCGGCCACGACATCCGCCGCGGCAAGACCCGCGCGGTCAAGGGCTCACCCGGCCGCTACAACGTCATCTACGGCTACGCCGACGAGAGCGTCGGGATCGCCGCGGGAACGCTCGCGGTCCGCCTGGTCAACCACCTCGTGCAGGCCGAGGAGGGCTTCGACTTCAGTGAGGAGCTCGATCTCTTCCTGCGCCGCGCCCAGCGCACGGCGTTCGGCCCCTCTACCGCAGCCATCCTGGAGGAGGCCGTCAGCCGCGACATCCCCTACATCCGGCTCAACACCGCGTCGCTCGTCCAGCTGGGCCAGGGCGTCCACGCCCAGCGCATCCGCGCCACCATGACCTCGAAGACCTCGTCGCTGGCCGTCGACATCGCCAGCGACAAGGACATGACGACCCGCCTGCTCGCATCGGCCGGGCTGCCCGTCCCGAAGCAGGAGACCGTGCGCACCGCGGACGCGGCCGTCACGGCGGCTCGCCGTATCGGCTACCCGGTCGTCGTCAAGCCCCTCGACGGGAACCACGGCCGGGGGGTCTGCCTCGACCTGCAGAGCGAGGAGGACGTGCGCGCCGGCTTCGAGACCGCCAAGGGCGAGTCGCGTCGCGGCTACGTCATCGTCGAGTCCTTCGTGACCGGCCGCGACTACCGCTGCCTCATCGTCGGCGGCAAGATGCAGGCCATCGCCGAGCGCGTCCCCGCCCATGTGGTGGGCGACGGCCAGCACACCGTCACCGAGCTCGTCGAGATCACCAACTCCGACCCCCGCCGCGGCGTCGGCCATGAGAAGGTGCTCACCCGCATCAAGGTGGACGCGGCGGCCGCCGCCCTCGTCCGCGACCAGGGCTTCGAGATGGAGGACGTGCCCCCGGAGGGGCAGATGGTCAAGCTCGCCCTGACCGGCAACATGTCGACCGGGGGCATCTCCGTCGACCGCACCTTCGACGCCCACCCCGACAACATCGAGATCGCCGAGGAGGCGGCCCGCATGATCGGGCTCGACGTCGCCGGCATCGACTTCATCTGCCCGGACATCGCCTCCCCGGTCCGTGAGACCGGCGGCGCGATC
>NZ_DATBMI010000209.1:0-10548 GCF_036554925.1 Pedococcus sp. | reverse complement strand
CGCGGGTAGATGTTCTCGCCACCCCGGATGACCATGTCCTTGATCCGGCCGGTGATCTGCACGTAGCCGTCCTCGTCCATGACCGCGATGTCGCCGGTGTGCATCCAGCCGTCCCGCAGCACCTCGGCACTCTTGTCCGGCTGCTCCCAGTACCCCAGCATCACCGAGTACCCCATGGTGCAGAGCTCGCCCGCGCGACCCCGCGGCAGCGTCTCGCCGGTGACGGGGTCGACGACGGTGACCTCGAGGTGCGGGTGCACCGCGCCGACGGTGCCGACCTTGCGGTCGAAGGAGTCGTCGGTGCGGGTCTGGGTCGACACCGGGGAGGTCTCGGTCATGCCGTAGCAGATGGTCATCTCCTCGATGCCGGTCGCGATGAGCTTCTTCATCAGCTCGGCCGGGCAGGGCGAGCCGGCCATGATCCCGGTCCGCACCGTCGACAGGCCCGTGGCGTCGAAGGCGCCACTCTCGATCAGCGACCACTCCGCGATGAACATCGTGGGCACGCCGTAGAGCGAGGTGCACCGCTCGTCGCGGACGGCCTGCAGGGTCGCCGCGGGGTCGAACCCCGGCGCCGGGATCACCATGCAGGCGCCGTGGGTCGTGGCCGCGAGGTTGCCCATGACCATCCCGAAGCAGTGGTAGAAGGGCACCGGGATGCAGATCCGGTCCTCCTCGGTGTAGCGGCACACCTCACCGACGAAGAAGCCGTTGTTGAGGATGTTCCGGTGGCTGAGGGTCGCCCCCTTGGGGAATCCCGTGGTGCCCGACGTGTACTGGATGTTGATGGGGTCGTTGCGGTCGAGCCCGGCCTGGACGCGCGCGACCTCCTCCGCGGACACCTCCTCCGCCCGGGCGAGCAGCGCCCCCCACGACTCGGTGCCGATGAGCACGACCTCGCGCAGGTCGGGGCAGTCGTCGCGCACCTCCTCGATCATCCGTCCGTAGTCGGAGGACTTGAACGAGGCCGCCGAGACCAGGAGCGAGATGCCTGCCTGCTTGAGCACGTACTCGAGCTCGTGGGTGCGGTAGCTCGGGTTGATGTTGACCAGGATCGCGCCGATCTTCGCCGTCGCGAACTGCACGACCGTCCACTGCGCGCAGTTCGGCGCCCAGATCCCCACCCGCTCACCCTGCGCGACGCCCACGGCGAGCAGCGCCCGGGCGAGCCGGTCCACCTCACCGGCGAACTCGGCATACGACCACCGGATGCCCTGGGCCACGTCGACGAGCGCCTCGCGCTCGCCGAACCTGGCCACGGTCGTGTCGAGGTTGTCGGGGATGGTCTGCTCGAGCAGCGGCACGTCGGTCGGCCCGGCGGTGTGCGAGAGCTGGGCCTGCGGGATCGCGTCGGACATCGTCGGCCTCCTGGCGGGTCGGGTGCTGGTGCCATCCCACCGCCCCCGACGCCGGGCGACAACCCCGGGATCGACGGGCGGTCCCGTGCCGCGGTGACCGGTCGGTCAGCCGAGGAACATGTCGGGCGCCAGGCCCTCGTCCCTCCCGGTCATCGAGTAGGGCGCGAAGTCGGTGACGCCGCGCTCGCGGAGCAGCTCCTCGTCGATGAGGGTCTGCCCGTTGAGAGCCTGCCCCGCCGTGGTGAGGACCTCGTAGGCCGCGTCCGCGACGATCTCGGGCCGGCGAGAGGCCGCGACCATCGCCTCGCCCCCGGGCAGGTTGGCGATGGCGTCGGTGGCCACGAGGGTGGCCGGCCAGAGCGCGGTCGAGGAGATGCCGAGGTCGGCCAGCTCGTGGGCGAAGCCCAGGGCCGCCATGGTCATGCCGTACTTGGCCATGGTGTAGGCCGGGTGGGTGGCGAACCACTTCGGGTCGAGGCTGATCGGCGGGCTGAGGGTCAGCACCTTGGGGTCCTCGGCCTGGACCAGGTGCGGGATGGCGGCCCGGGTGAGCATGAAGGTCCCGCGCACGTTGACGTCCTGCATCAGGTCGTAGCGCTTCGGCTCCAGCGCCGTCGTGCCGGAGAGGTTCAGCACGCTGGCGTTGTTGACGACGATGTCGATGCCGCGGAACCGCTCTGCCGTCTGCGCCACCGCCAGCTCGATGGTGGCGTCGTCGCGGACGTCCCCGACGATGGGAAGGGCCTGGCCGCCGGCCTTCTCGATGGCCGCGGCCGCGGTGTGGATCGTGCCCTGCAGCCGAGGGTCGGGCTCGCTGGTCTTGGCGATGAGCGCGATGTTGGCGCCGTCGGCCGCCGCCCGCAGTGCGATGGCCAGGCCGATGCCGCGGCTGCCACCGGACATCAGGATCGTCTTCCCGCTGAGCGTGGTCATGCTCGCACCCTAGTTACCCAGCGGTAGCAGGGGAATGCCCCGGGCGGGTGGTCACCGTCACGCGGGGTGTCAGCTGGTGATGTCCTTGCCCGAGAACCTGGCCCACGCCGCGAGCCAGAACACGACGGCATACGCGCCGTTGACCGACAGCCCCCGCAGGACTCCGTCCCAGGCGATCGGGTCGCGCAGCAGGTCGCCGAACGCCAGCCACTCGTGGACGATCAGCCACGGGTGCAGCCACTCCAGCTGTGGCACGGCGTCGAGGATCCACGACAGGATC
This sequence comes from Pedococcus sp., assembly GCF_036554925.1. Lineage (NCBI taxonomy): Bacteria > Bacillati > Actinomycetota > Actinomycetes > Micrococcales > Intrasporangiaceae > Pedococcus > Pedococcus sp. The sequence continues at coordinate 7,977 of NZ_DATBMI010000209.1, read as the reverse complement.
GTGAAGATCAGCAGGGCGATCGACGCGGCGATGGGCTGTTCCGTGAGGGTCGAGATGAACAGCCCGACCGCCGCCAGCCCGGCGAGGCCCGCCGCGAGGTACAGGCTGACGAGCACGACCCGCCAGACCGCCGCGCCGAAGTCGAGCTGCGTGCCCGACAGCGTGGTCAGCGGCCCGGTGCCGAACAGCGCGATCCCGATCGCGGCCCCCGGCAGCACCACCGCCGCGACCCCCCAGAGCGCCCCGAGGCACAGGGAGGCGTACTTCACCACGAGCAGCCGGGTGCGGTGGACCGGCACGGTCAGCAGGTAGCGAAGGGTCCCCAGGTTGGCCTCGCCGGCGATCGCGTCGCCGGCCAGCATCGAGATGGCCAGCGGCAGGAACATCGCGATCTCGACGCCGAGTGCCGCCAGCGGCACGAACAGGCCGTTGGAGGTGATCGACGAGAGGAAGTCCGGCCCGCGGCCGGGCCCCGGCTCGGAGACCTTGACCGCGATCGCCATGACGACCGGGACGGCGGCGAGGACCAGCAGGCCCATCTGGTTGCGCCTCCGGCCCGCGATGAGCCTCAGCTCCGAGCGCAGGAAGCGCGTCGAGAGGCGCCGCGGACGCGGACCCGCAGCGGTGGCACCGGAGCCTGCCACCGGACGGGCTGCCTCAGCCGCTGACATCGAAGCCCTCCCCGGTCAGCGAGACGAACAGGTCCTCCAGGCTGGCCCGCGCCACCGAGAAGCCCTGCACCCCGACACCGGCGTGCACCAGCGCGGCGACGATCTTCTCGGGCTCGAGGTCGCCCGGTATGCCGTGCACCTCGCCGTTCATGGGGCGCACCTCCTCCACGCCGAGCTCGCGGAGGACCCGCGCCGCAGCCTCCGGCTGGCGGGTCCCGACCCGCACGGTGGTCGGCCCCGCACCGCGCACCTCGGCGAGCGTGCCCTGGGCGACCAGCCGCCCCTCGCGCATGACGCCGACGTGGGAGCAGATCTGCTCGACCTCGGCGAGCAGGTGGCTGGAGACCAGGACCGTGCTGCCGTCGGAGGCGAGCGAGCCGATGAGCGAGCGCACCTCCCGGGTGCCCTGGGGGTCGAGGCCGTTGGTCGGCTCGTCCAGCACCAGCAGGTCACGCGGGGCCAGCAGCGCCGCGGCGATCGCGAGGCGCTGGCGCATGCCGAGCGAGTAGGCCCGGTACCGCTTGCGAGCGGCCGCGAGCAGGCCGACCCGGTCCAGCGCGGCGTCGATGCGGCGACCGGCGGTGCGGGGGTCGGCGAGGACGTCTCCGGCGTCGAGCCGGGCCAGGTTGGACCGCCCGGAGAGGTAGGGGTGGAAGGCGGGGCCCTCGACGAGGGAGCCGACACGGTGCAACGTCTCGCCGGCGCGCTGGGGCATCGGCTGCCCGAGCAGGCGCCGGTGGCCGGCGGTGGGCTCGACCAGCCCGAGCAGCATCCGGATCGTCGTGGTCTTCCCGGATCCGTTGGGGCCGAGGAAGCCGTAGACCGACCCCGTCGGCACAGCCATGGCGATGCCGTCGACCGCGACCTGGTGGCCGAAGCGCTTGGTCAGCCCGTCGGTCTCGACGGCGAGCCCGGGCTCGCCGCGGAGCCCGGGCTGGGCCCGCTCACGCCGCCCACTCACCTGGCCGCCAGCGCGGCATACAGGCTCTGCGGTGCGACCGCGCCGACCGCGACCCGGCCGTCGTCGGTCAGCACGGCCGAGAACAGCGTGCCGCTCAGCAGCCGGCCACTGCCCCAGGCGCCGGACACCCGTGGGAGCGCCTGCAGCAGCGACTGGAGCTGCTGGCCGCCGTCACCCGAGCCGGAGCCCAGCGCCGAGGGCGGCACGGTCGCCACCACGACGGCGCCCCAGCCCGACCCGACGACGCGTGGCCGCGCGGCATCCGCGGGACCGTCCTTCCCGTGGCCCCCAGCCGCCAGGTCCTTCTCGGTCACCGTGGTGCCGGGCGGGGGGTTGAACTCGAACTGGCGTGCGTCGGGCCGGTCGAAGTCGATGCTGGTGAAGCCCACCTCGAAGGCCGGGTTGGCGGCCTTGGTCGAGTAGACCTGGACCCGCAGGGGCAGGTGCTTCTCGGCGTCGACGGAGATCCTGACCGACTGCACGAGCGAGGCGGAGTCGCGGGGTTCGAGGACGAGCTCGTACGCGTCCCGGCCGGCGACCTTGGCCGTGCCGGACGTGCTGACCCTGGTGCTCGGGTCCAGCGCGGCGAGTGCCCGCCGCGCCGCCTCCTCGGGCGTCTTCGGCAGGTCGGTGACGGTGGGTGCCGGGTTGGGCGCCTTCTGCGCCGCGTCGCGCACCGGGAGGGTGGAGTGGACGGCCGTCTTCTCCTGGCTCGACCAGACCCACAGGTCGCGGCCGTTGCGGATGATGTCGGACTCGCCGAGCTGGCCGACCAGGGCCAGCCGCTGCTGCTCCTGCCCGCCGTACCAGACGCGCCAGGTGTGCGTGCCGCTCACGACCGACTCCAGCGACGCCGAGCCTCGCCCGCCGGGCCCGCCGAGGGCCGACAGGTCCGGCAGGCCGAGCTCGGCCGACTGCACGACCGTGCCCGAGAGGTAGCCGAGCTGGGCGCGCTGCACGTCGACGAGAAGCTGGGCCGCGGTGCGCGGCGGCAGGCTGGCGTCGGCACTGGCGGTGTAGCTGGTGACGAGGCTGACCGCGCCGACGGCCGCGACCGCCGCCGCGGGGACGGCCCAGCGCGCCCTGGGGTGCTCGGTGAAGGGGCTCATGCCGCCATCGTCGCCCGGGATGGCTGAGACGACCCTGAGAAGGGCGCGCCGGGCAGGCCCGCGTGCCATCGTGTGATCGTGCGACTGCTCGTGGTGGAGGACGAGGCCCGGATGGCCGACGCCCTCGCCCGCGGGCTGCAGGCGGAGGGCTTCGTCGTGGACGTCGAGCCCGACGGCCCGGGGGGCCTCGAGGCGGCCCGCTTCGGCGGCTACGACGCGGTCGTCCTCGACGTCATGCTGCCGGGCATGTCCGGGTACACCGTCGTGAGGACGCTGCGCGAGGAGCAGAACTGGGTGCCGGTCCTGATGCTCACCGCCAAGGACGGCGAGTACGACGAGGCGGACGGCCTCGACTACGGCGCCGACGACTACCTCACCAAGCCGTTCTCCTTCGTGGTCCTCCTCGCCCGGCTGCGGGCCATGCTGCGCCGCGAGCCGGCGCCCCGCCCCGCCGCCCTGCGGGTGGGCCCGCTCACCCTGGACCCCGCCTCGCGCCGGGTCGAGCGCGAGGGGGCCGAGGTCCCGCTGTCCCGGCGGGAGTTCCTCGTGCTCGAGCACCTGATGCGGGCACACCCGGCCGTGGTGAGCAAGGAGTCCCTGCTCGACGCGATCTGGGGTGCCCCCGACGAGGCGGACGCCAACATCGTCGAGGTCTACGTGGGCTACCTGCGCCGCAAGCTGGGCCGAGAGCGGATCGAGACGGTCCGGGGCGTCGGCTACCGGCTGGCGTCGTGAGCCGCTGGTCGCGACTCGGCCTCCGCTCGCGGCTGCTCGCCCTGGGGGTGGCCGGGGTTGCCGTCGCCCTCCTGGTCGGGGGCCTGGCCCTGTATGCCGCGGTGGCGGTCACCCTGGACCGCGCCGCCGCGTCCGAGGCCAGGTCCGCGGCGCGAGAGGTCGCCGCCCTGGTCGAGGCGGGCCGGCTGCCCGACCCGGTACCGGTGTCGGGCGCCCAGGTCGTGCAGGTGCTCGACAGCCGGCAGCGCGTGGTCGGGGGGTCGGTCGCGGCTGACCGGCTGACTCCGCTGGTGGACCGGCGGGAGGCGGCCCGGGTGGCCGACGGCGGCACGGTCTCGGTGCCGGGGAACCGGGCCGGCCGCTCGGGTGAGCTGGTGGTGGGCGGGGTGCGCGCCGACCGCGGTGGGGAGGCGGTCCTGGTCGTCGCTGCCGTCCCGACGGCGGACCTCGAGACCAGCCAGCGCGTCCTGCGCACGCTGCTGCTGGTGTTCTTCCCGCTGTTCCTCCTCGCCCTGGCGGCGATCGCCTGGCGGGTGATCGGGCAGGCGCTGCGCCCGGTCGAGGAGCTCCGGCACGGCGCCGAGCGGATCGGCGCGGGGCCCGACGCCGACCGGAGGCTGCCCGTCCCGCCGACCCGCGACGAGATCGCGGCACTGGCCACCACCCTCAACCGGATGCTCGCCCGGCTCGCCGACGCGCAGACCCAGCAGCGGGCCTTCGTCGCCGACGCCGCCCACGAGCTGCGCAGCCCGCTCGCCAGCATGCGCACCCAGCTCGAGGTGGCGGCCCGGCTGGGCGAGGGCGGGAGCCTGCCCGACGGGCTGCTGCCGGAGGTGGAGCGCCTGACCGCGCTGGTGGAGGACCTCCTCGTGCTGGCCCGGGCGGGCGACGACCGCACCACCCGGCCGGCCGAGGACGTCGACGTCCACGACGTGCTGGCCCAGGTGGCGGGCCGGTATGCCGCGGCACGGGTCCCCGTCCTGGTGGCCGCCGGCGGCGACGCCCCCGCGGTGGCGCGGGTCTCCCGGCCCGACCTCGAACGGGCCGTGGGCAACCTCGTCGACAACGCCGTGAGGCACGCCGCCACGCGGGTCAGCCTGGCGGCCCGCACCACGGCATCGGGAACCGTGCTCACCGTCACCGACGACGGGCACGGCATCCCCGAGGCCGAGCGGGAGCGGGTCTTCGACCGTTTCGCCCGCCTCGACGAGGCACGGGACCGCGACTCGGGCGGCACCGGGCTCGGCCTGTCCATCACTCGCGAGCTGCTCCGCCGCAGCGGGGCGACGGTGCGGCTCGAGGATGCCGGGCCCGGGACCCGCGCGGTGGTCGTGCTCCCGACCTAGGCTGGCCGACATGGGTACGGCCGGGGAGAGGACGCCGCGGCGGGCGAGGTTCCGCGGCCGGATCGCCGGGCTGGGCACCACGAGCGGAGTCCGGATCGTGGTCGGGCGGTGGGACAGCTCGCCGTTCGGGGCGTTCGCGGACGTGATGCTCGAGCGGCCCGACGGCCACCGCGTGCTGTACGCGCCGACCGACGAGGTGGGTGCCTTCATCGCGGACACCTACGTCTTCGACGAGATCCGGACGGTCCCGGTGCGGGCGGACACCCACCACGGGACCTGGGCGGTCGAGGCGGGCGACCTCGCCGTGGCCTTCACCTCCGGGCGGCGGCTGCCGCTGGGCTGGCTGCTGCGCGCGGTGCCCGGTCCTGTGGCCGCGAGCCCGGCCTGGGCGGGAGCGGTCGACCCGGTGGCCCGGCGTGCGATGCGCGGGGTGAGCACCCGCGGGCAGGCGCGCTCGGGCCGCCGCGAGTGGTACGGCGCCACGGACCTGCACGCGGTCACGCGCCTGGCGGGCAGCCTCTCCGAACGCCCGCTCGGCGACCTGGCGCCGGTCGAGCCACCCACCCGGTTCGGCTTCTCGTCGACGCCGCCCACCCCGTCCGTCACCACGGTGGTCACGACCGTCGAGGTCCTCGGCGCCTGATCGGCCCTCCGGGGAGGTGCGCCGTCCCACCATCCGGGAGAACCCGGCACACCGGCGTGGTCTGCGCCGCAGCCTCAACCGCTGGGCGGCCCGCCGGTGGGAGGATGGGGCCGTGCGCCCCATCCTGCAGTCCTCCAAGCTCCAGAACGTCCGCTACGACGTGCGCGGACCGATCCTGGAGGAGGCTCATCGGCTCGAGGCCGAGGGCCACAAGGTGATGAAGCTCAACATCGGCAACCCCGCGCCGTTCGGCTTCGAGGCCCCCGAGTCGATCCTCGTCGACATGATCCACAACCTGCCGGAGTCGCAGGGCTACAGCGACTCGCGCGGTATCTACTCGGCCCGCACCGCGGTCGCGAACTTCTACCAGGGCGAGGGCCTGCGCGACGTCACGGTGGACGACGTCTTCATCGGCAACGGCGTCTCCGAGATGATCTCGCTGACGCTGCAGGCGCTGGTGGACAACGGCGACGAGATCCTCGTCCCGGCGCCCGACTACCCGCTGTGGACCGCCGCCGTGACGCTCTCCGGTGGCAGGGCGGTGCACTACCTGTGCGACGAGGAGAACGACTGGAACCCGAGCCTCGAGGACATCGAGAGCCGGATCACCGAGCGCACCAAGGCGATCGTGCTCATCAACCCCAACAACCCGACCGGCGCGGTGTACTCCGAGGCCATCGTGAAGGGGTTCGTCGAGATCGCCCGCAAGCACGACCTCGTCCTGATGTCCGACGAGATCTACGAGAAGATCCTCTACGACGGCGCCCACCACGTGCACGCGGCGACCTACGCCACGGACATCCTCTGCCTCACGTACAGCGGGCTGTCCAAGGCGTACCGGGTGGCCGGGTACCGCAGCGGCTGGGTGGTCGTGAGCGGCGCACGCGACCGGGCCGCGAACTTCCTGGAGGGGCTGACGCTGCTCGCCAACATGCGCATGTGCGCGAACGTGCCCGGTCAGCACGCGATCCAGACCGCCCTCGGCGGCTACCAGAGCATCAACGACCTGATCCTCCCCGGCGGCCGCCTGCTCGCGCAGCGTGACACCGCGTACAAGCTGCTGAGCGACATCCCGGGCGTCACGTGCGTGCGGCCGCAGGGGGCGCTCTACCTGTTCCCACGCCTCGACCCGGAGGTCTACCCCATCGAGGACGACCAGGCGTTCGTCATCGAGCTGCTCCGCGCCACGCACATCCTCATCACCAACGGGACCGGCTTCAACTGGCCCAAGCCCGACCACGTGCGCATCGTGACCCTGCCCAGTGTCGAGGACCTCGAGCACGCCATCGACCGGATCGCGGGCTTCCTGGAGACCAAGCGCCGCTGATGCGACCGGGGGACCGCGGCCTGCTGGCTGCCATCGCGGCCGGCGGGGCCCTCGGCTCACTCGGCCGGTATGCCGTGGCGCGTGCCGTCCCCGCCGGCGCGCACGAGTTCCCCTGGGGGACGTTCGCGGTGAACGTGTCCGGGTCCCTGGCGATGGGAGTGCTGTTCGTGTGGGTGCTCACCCTCGACCGGCCCCACCCGTGGCTGCGGCCGTTCCTGGGTGTCGGGGTCCTCGGGGGCTGGACCACCTTCTCGGCCTATGCCCTGGAGTCGCGGGGCCTGGTGGTCTCCGGAGAGCTCGGCCTCGCGACGGCGTACGTCCTCGGATCCCTGCTGTTCTGCGTGGCGGCCGTGGGGGCAGGGGTCTCGCTCGGGGAGCGGGCGCTCGGGCGGCGCCGGTGAGGGTCCTCCTCGTGATGGCCGGCGCCTCCGTCGGCGCGCCGCTGCGCTTCCTCGTCGACCGGTGGGCGCGTGACCACTCGCCGGCGGGCACGGTCCTCGGGACGCTGGTCGTGAACGTCGTCGGGTCCTTCCTGCTCGGTCTCCTCTCCGGCTGGTCCGCCCGTCCCTGGTGGGTGATGCCGCTGCTGGGCATGGGGTTCTGCGGTGCCCTGACCACGTTCTCGACCCTGGCGCTGGAGACCTGGGTGTTCTACGAGGAGCGCCGGTGGCGGCCCTTCCTCGCCAACCTCGGGTTGAGCCTGGGGGTCGGTGGAGTCGCGGTGTCCCTCGGGTTCTGGGCCTCGAGCGCCCTCTGAGGAGACCCTGTCGGCGGTGTGCCGCAGAGTGGGGGTGAGCCCGTTCGGCGACCGCCGGCCCGGGCCCGTCGAGTCCGGAGGTGGCCATGGCAGTGCAGTGGCAGGTCGCGATCGACTGCAAGGACCCCGAGCGGCTCGTGCCGTTCTGGTGCGAGGCCCTGGGGTACGTCCCGGAGCCGGCACCCGAGGGCTGGGACAGCTGGCTGGCGTACTGGCGGTCCCTGGGCATCCCCGAGGAGGACCTCGAGGGCGCCGAGCACGGCAGCGGCGCCATCGTCGACCCGGAGGGGACGCGACCGCGGATCTGGTTCCAGCCGGTGCCCGAGGGCAAGGCGGTGAAGAACCGCGTGCACCTCGACATCAAGCTCACCGGCGGGCCGCGTGCACTCCCGGACTACGAGCAGCGCAAGGCGCTCATCGACGCCGAG
>NZ_DATBMI010000162.1:0-12000 GCF_036554925.1 Pedococcus sp. | reverse complement strand
CCGGACCATGCGCCGTACGACCGGATCCTCGTCTCCGCGGACGCCGACGTGCTGCCGCAGGAGCTGGTCGACCAGCTCGCCCCGGGCGGGGTCCTGGTCGCCCCGGTCGGCGGGCGGATGGTGCGCGCCGAGAAGGGACCGTCCGGCATGGAGGTCCGCGAGCGGGGGTACTACCGCTTCGTCCCGCTGGTCCGCGACGGCTGAGCGGCCGACTCAGAAGAGGTGGTGCCCGGCCACGCGGCTCTCGAGGTCGAGCAGCAGCCGTTTGCGCTCGATCCCGCCGCCGTAGCCGGTCAGGCTCCCCGCCGAGCCGACGACCCGGTGGCACGGGATGACGATGCCGATCGGGTTGCGACCGTTGGCGAGGCCGACCGCCCGGGAGGCACCGGGGCTCCCCAGCCGCTGGGCGAGCTCGCCGTACGACGTCGTCTCGCCGTAGGGGATCTCCCGCAGGGCGTGCCACACGCGCCGCTGGAACTCGGTGCCGCGGGGCGCGAGCGGTAGGTCGAAGGTGGTGCGCTCCCCCGCGAAGTACTGCCGCAGCTGCTCGGCCGCAAGGGCCAGGACCGGGTCCCCGGGGTCGGCCGCCGGGCCGTGGGACGCGTCGCCCGGGTGGTGGCGCTGGTCCACCATCCACACGCCGACGAGCGCGTCGCCCTCGGCGACCAGGGTGAGCGGGCCCACGGGGGTGTCGACCAGGACGAGGTGGCGGCGGGGGCCCGCGGCGTTCGTGGAAGCAGCCTCGGTGGGGGCCGCAGCGGTGGGGGCCGCAGCGGTGGGGCCCGCGGAGCTGCTGGGCGCAGTGGCGGTGGTTGAGCTGGGGGCCGCCGAGCTCGTGGGGGTGGTCATGGGCGGCTCCTGTCAGGCGGCGGGCTCGTCGGCGGGGTCGCGGGGCATGCGGGCCCCGGCGTGGTCGCCGGAGGCCCAGAGGTGCTGCACGGCGTAGGCACTCCAGGGTCGCCACCGTTCCCGGGCCCGTCGGGTGTCGGCGGCGCCGGCGACCCCGAGCGAGCTCAGGCCGGCCCGCACGCCGAGGTCGCCGGCCGGGAAGGCATCAGGGTCCCCGAGGCCGCGCATCAGCACGACCTCGACCGACCACGGACCGATCCCGGGCAGCGCGGCGAGGTCCGCGCGCGCCTTGGCCCAGTCCTCACCGGGGCCGAGCCGGACCTCCCCCGCAGCGAGGGCGGTGCTGAGCGCGACGAGCGTCCGCCGCCGGCTGTGCGGCATGGCAAGGGCCTGCGGATCGGTGCCCGCGACCGCCTCCGGGGAGGGGAAGGCGTGGGTGAGCCCACCCTCCGGGTCGGTGACCGGCGTGCCGTGGGCAGCCACCAGTCGGGCCGCCAGGGTGCGGGCGGCGGCGGTGGAGACCTGCTGGCCGAGGACGACCCGAAGCGCGAGCTCCCCTGCGTCGACGGTGCGAGGCACCCGCCGGCCGGGGGCAGCCTCGACCAGGTGGCGCAGGTGGGGGTCCTCGCGCAGGTGCGCGTCGATCGCGACCGGGTCGGCGTCGAGGTCGAGCAGGGCACGGCACCGGGCCACCGCGCTGCCGAGGTCACGCAGGTCGCTGAGCCGGAGCCGGGCAGCCACATGGTCGGCCGCGGGGGTCAGGGCCACGATGCCCGGGCCGCGGTCGAGCCGCAGCACCCGGCGGAAGGCCCCACCGCGCCACTCCTCGACGCCGGGCACGCGTGTCTCCACGAGGTGCCCGAAGAGGCTGTCCGGGTGCAGCGGCCGCCGGAACGGCAGGCGCAGCGCGACGTGGTGCCAGGTGCCGTCCACGGGCAGACCTCGCCCTCGCCGACCTCCACCGGCACGGCGGCGCAGCTCGCTGGGGGTGAGGGCGAACACCTCGGAGACCGTGGCGTTGAACGAGCGCAGGCTCGCGAAGCCGGCAGCGAAGGCCACGTCGGTCATGGGCAGGGTCGTGGACTCGATCAGGGTGCGCGCCGTCTGGGCCCGCTGGGCCCGGGCGAGCGCCAGTGGCCCGGCCCCGAGCTCGGCGGTCACCAGCCGCTCCACCTGCCGTGTGCTGTAGCCGAGGCGTCGGGCCAGCCCGCCCACCCCCTCGCGGTCGACGACGCCGTCGGCGATGAGGCGCATCGCCCGGGCCGTCACGTCGGCCCGCGTGCACCACTGCGGGGACCCCGGTGTGGCGTCGGGGCGGCAGCGCTTGCAGGCGCGGAAGCCGGCGAGCTGCGCGGCGGCAGCGCTGGGGTAGAACTGCATGTTCTCCGGCTTGGGCGGCACCACCGGGCAGCTCGGCCGGCAGTAGATGCCGGTGGTCAGCACGGCGGTGAAGAACCACCCGTCGAACCGGGCGTCCTTGGCCTGGACCGCCCGCACACAGGCCTCGGCGTCGTGGTGCATGCGGCCCAGTCTGCCCCGTCCCGCCGACAGATACTCGCAGGAATCCGACATCGTCCTCGAGGCCCGGCCACGCGGCATACCCGGCCCGGGCGCGGCAGCGCCCCGCCACCCACCAGGGGTGTCGGGGCGCCCGGGGCCGCTGCGTCAGGTCAGCTCTGCGCGTAGTGCGCGTCGAGCGCGCCGCGGTAGCGGTCGTTGACCTCCTTGCGCCGCAGCTTCATGCTCGGCGTGAGCTCACCGGCCTCGACGGTCAGGTCGTGGTCGAGGATGGTGAACTTCTTGATGGTCTCCCAACGGTTGAGGTTGGCGTTGAGCCGGTCGATGTAGACCTGCACCATGTCGTGGGCCTCCTTCGAGGTCACGATCTCGGCGTAGCTCTTGCCCTCCATGCCGTGGTTGGCGGCCCAGCCCTGGATGGAGTCGGGGTCGAGGGTCACCAGCGCGGAGACGAAGTTGCGGTCGGCACCGTGCACGAGGAACTGGCTGACGAACGGGCAGATGCCCTTGAACATCGACTCGATGACCGACGGGGCGACGTACTTGCCCCCCGAGGTCTTGAAGAAGTCCTTCTTCCGGTCGGTGATCCTCAGGAAGCCGCGCTCGTCGATCTTGCCGATGTCGCCGGTGTGCAGCCAGCCGTCCTCGTCCTTGGTCTCGGCGGTGGCCTCGGGGTTCTCGTGGTAGCTCTCCATCACACCGGGGCCGCGCAGCAGGACCTCGCCGTCCTCGGCGATCCGGACCTCCGTGCCCGGTAGGGCCCAGCCGACCGTCCCGAAGCTGTTGGCGTGGGGGCGGTTCACGAACGACGCGGCACTGGTCTCGGTCAGGCCGTAGCCCTCGAGGATCAGCAGCCCGACCGACTCGAACCACTTCGCGACGTCCTTGTTCAGCGCCGCCGAGCCGGAGATGAAGAACCGCACGCGACCGCCGAACCGGGCCCGCACCTTGTGCAGCACCAGCTTGTCGGCGAGGGCGAACTTGCGGGCGAGCATGCCGGTCGGCTCCTGCCCGCGGGCGCGCATCTCGGCGACCTCACGGCCGACGCCGATCGCCCACGCGAAGAGCTTGGCCTTCACGCCGCCCTCCTCCGCGACCATCATCGTGATCCGGCCGTAGGCCTTCTCGAAGATGCGCGGGGCGGCGCCCATGAAGGTCGGCTTCACGACGGCGAGGTTGTCGACGATCTTGTCGATCCGGCCGTCGATGGCCGTCGGGAAGCCCATCTGCAGCGGCAGGGTGAGCAGGACCTTCCCGAAGACGTGGGCGAGCGGCAGCCAGAGGTACTGCAGGTCGTCGGGGTGCAGGATGTCGATCGCGTCGACGGCGGCGGCCTCGTAGGTCCACGCGTCGTGGGTCAGGCGCACGCCCTTGGGACGGCCGGTGGTGCCCGAGGTGTAGATGATCGTGGCGAGCCGCTCGGGGGTGAGGGCGTCGATCCTGTCGTCCACAGCGCTCGGGTTGGTGGCCAGCAGGTCGGTGCCGAGCTTCTCGAGGTCGGCCAGGCTGATGACCCAGTCGCCGTCGCCCGAGCCGTCGAAGGTCACGATGCGCGTCACCGCGGGGATGTCGGCCCGGCGCTCGCGCAGCTTCGCGACCTGGGCGTCGTCCTCGGCGAAGACGACCCGGCAGTCGGAGTTGGACAGGATGAAGGCGACGTCGGTCGACATCGTCGTCGGGTAGATCGTCGTCGTCGCCCCGCCGGCGCACATGACGGAGAGGTCGGCGAGCGCCCATTCGTAGCGCGTGGACGACGCGACGGCGACGCGGTCCTCCGGGCCGATGCCGAGGGCGATGAGGCCGGCAGCCATGCGGTAGGCGACCTCCCGCACCTCGCTCCAGGTCACGCTCACCCACTCGTCACCGCGGGCGAAGCGGAAGGCCTCGGCGTTCGGGGTCTGCTCCACACGGTCGCGGAAGAGGTGCCCGACGCTGGGCGCGCGGTTCTCGATCACGGGGGTCTTGACCCGCTCCTCAGCGGGCCGGGTGATCTGTGGGGCTGCGGGGGCCATTGACCATTCCTCACGTTGTGGGGTGCCTTTGCGGGGATCGTGCCATGCCAGTGGGTGAGAAGCGCAGCAATCGCCCCAAACACCACCGTTTTCACGATCCCATCCCGTATGCCGCCGGCGCGAGGGTCCGTCCACGTCGGTTTTCGCCGGGGGCCGTCCGGGCGCCCGGCGTCGCCGGCAGCGCGGTCTGGCCCGACGTCGCCGGCAGGGCGGTCCGGCCCGGCGTCGCCGGCAGCGCGGTCCGGCCCGGCGCGGCCTACCGTGGAGGGGACGCACCGCCGCACCCACGGGAGCGCACATGGAGCAGAGCCAGCCCGTCGCACTCGTCACCGGGGCCGCTCGGGGCATCGGCCACGAGGTCGCCCGCCAGCTCGCTGCCCGGGGGTGGCTGGTCCTGCTCAGCGCCCGCCGGGCCGAGGCCGCAGTGGAGGCCGCCGGCTCCGTCGCAGGGTCCGTGCGTCCCCTCGCCCTCGACACCACCAGCCCGGACGGGGTGGCCCGGGCCATGGCGGAGGTGGAGGCCGACCCCGGCCGCCTCGACGTGCTCGTCAACAACGCCGCGGCGTTCGTGGACTGGTCCGAGACCGCCTCGACCGCGGACCTCGACGCAGCCCGCGCGGTGCTGGACACCAACCTCTTCGGCACCTGGCGGGTGACCCAGGCCGCGCTGCCGCTGCTGCGGGCGAGTGCGCACCCCCGGGTCGTCGTCGTCGGCAGCGGCGCCGGCTCACACGCCGACCCCGCCTTCGGGCTCACGGCGCGTGGCGGTGCGGCTGCCAGCTACGGGATCAGCAAGGCAGCGGTCGGAGCCCTGGTCGCCACCCTGGCCACCGAGCTCGCGGGCACCGGCATCCTCGTCAACGCGGTCTGCCCGGGTCTGACCGCGACCTACCCCGGCGCCGAGGCCATGGGTGCACGGCCGGTGGCCGACGGCGCCGCCGGGGTGGTGTGGGCGGCCACCCTTCCTGACGACGGACCCACCGGAGGCTTCTTCCGTGACGGGCAGCCGCTGGGCTGGTGAACGGGACTCGCGCGGGTCCGGGCCATGACCCGGCCTCCGCGCACCGCCGGGGCCCTAGCGCCGCCGGGCTGACAGGTGGGCGTTGTTGACCAGGCCGATGGCCAGCCAGCAGGCGAACATCGACGACCCGCCGTAGGACACGAACGGCAGGGGGAGGCCCGTCACCGGCATCAGACCGAGGTTCATCCCGACGTTCTCGAACACCTGGAACGTGAACCACACCGCCACCCCGAGGGCCATCAGGCGGCCGAAGGCGTCGCGGGCGCGGGCGGCGACGACCACGGTGCGCACGATGAGGAAGCCGAGCAGCAGGAGCACCCCGGCGGCCCCGAGGAAGCCGAGCTCCTCCCCTGCGACCGAGAAGATGAAGTCGGTCTGCTGGTACGGGATGAAGCCGCCCTGCGTCTGCCGGCCCTCGAAGAGCCCCTGGCCCTGCCAGCCACCCGAGCCGATCGCGATGCGCACCTGGCGGGTCTGGTAGCCGATGCCCTGAGGGTCGGCCTGGGGGTTGGCGAAGGCGACGAGGCGGTCCCGCTGGTAGTCGCTCAGCACCGGTGTCGTGAGGGCCACGGTCACCGCGGCCGTGACGGCTGCCACCGCCGCCGCGAGCCACCGCGCGGGCGCACCGGACAGGGCGATGACGCCGAAGGCCAGCGCTCCCAGCACGAGCGCAGACCCGAGGTCGGGCTGCAGCATGACCAGCCCGACCGGCAGGGCAGCGGCGAGCCAGGCGACCGCCACGTCGCGGTGGTCCGGGCGCGCCCCACGGTCCAACCGTTCACCGAGGACGATGGCCAGGCCGACGCAGAGCGCGGCCTTGGCGAACTCCGAGGGCTGCACCGAGAACCCGCCGGGGAGCAGGATCCACGAGTGCGAGCCGTTGACCGTCGAGCCCAGCGGGGTGAGCACCAGGACCAGGCCCAGCACGGAGAGCCCGTAGAGGGCCGGGGCGATGGCGCGCAGGGCCTGGTGGCCGGTGCGGGTGACCACGGCGGCCAGCGCCATGCCCAGGCCCGTGTTGAGCAGGTGACGGTAGAGGTAGGCCGAGCCGGCGTCCTGACGGGTCGCCGACCAGACCAGGAGCGCGCCGACGAGGGAGAGCCCCGCCGCCCCGATCAGCAGGCCCCAGTCGGTGCGCGCCCAGGTGCCGGACGGCGCCGCCGCCCAGACTCCCCTCCGCCGCGGCGTCAGGAGGGGACGATCGAGCTCAGGACGCGGCGGCACTGCTCGATGTCCCCTGCCATGGCGGCCAGGAGCTCCTCGATGGAGTCGAAGCGCAGCGTCGGGCGGATGTGCTCGACGAACTCGACGGCCACCCGTTCGTCATAGAGGTCGAGGTCGTCCCGGTCGAGGACGTACGCCTCGACGGTCCGGTCCGTGCCGTCGAACGTCGGGTTGGTGCCCACCGAGATCGCCGCGGGGAGGGTGCGCTCGACGTCGGTCGGATCGAGGTCGAGGCGGGTCAGCCAGCCGGCGTAGACCCCGTCGGACGGCACCAGCCCCAGCGCGTCCTGGCTGAGGTTGGCCGTGGGGTAGCCGAGGTCGCGGCCGCGGTGGGCGCCGTGGACGACGGTGCCCACGACCTTGTGCGGCCGGCCGAGGATGCGGGCGGCGTCGGCCACCTCACCGCCGGCGAGGTGGTGGCGCACGGCCGAGGAGGACCAGCGGGGGTCGACCTCGTCGCCGAGGTCCTCGAGGACGACCACGTCGAAGCCCAGGGTCTCCCCCAGCTCGCGCAGCGTGCCGACGTCGCCGGTGTAGCCGCGGCCGAACCCCTGGGTGTCCTCGCCCACGACGATCGCCCGTGCCTGGAGCGTCTCGACGAAGGTGTGCCGGATGTACTCCTCGGCGGTCTGCTCGGCGAACTCGTGGGTGAAGTCGAGGACGAGGAGGCCGTCGATGCCCGTGTCGGCGAGGAGCTCGTCGCGCTGGGCGTCGGGGGTGATGAGCGGCAGCCCCTTCTCGCGGTGGAACAGCGCCGCGGGGTGCGGGTCGAAGGTCACCGCCACGGATGGCAGCCCGCGCTCGCTCCCCTCGGCGACCAGGCGGGTCAGGACGGCCCTGTGGCCGAGGTGGACCCCGTCGAAGTTGCCGAACGTCGCCACGCAGGGGCGCAGCTCGTCGGGGGTCTGGGCGGGGTCTGTCCAGCGATGCACGAGGACACTCTACGAACCCGCCGCGGTGAACACGACGCGCGACCCGTCAGGTGGCTCGCCTCAGCTGGGGGCGAAGACGACGTGCGCGCGCGCCCGGGCGCCTGACTCGTCGAGCATGGCCACCAGCCGGCCATCGGGCGAGAACGCCGCGACCGGCTCCCCGCGGCCGGGCTCGGCGGACGCGACGCGCTGGCCGTAGCCGACCGCGGTGGCCTCGGACTCGCTCAGCTCGCGGGCCGCGAACGCGCCCCTGGCGGCGTCGGCAAGCGGGACCACGGGCACCTGCTCAGGGTCCGCGACCGCCGTGAGCGCGTCGAGGTCGTGGGCCTGGCCGAGGGTGAAGGCCCCGACCCTGGTGCGGCGCAGGGCCGTCAGGTGGCCCCCGACCCCGAGCGCCGCGCCGAGGTCGCGGGCGAGCGCGCGGACATACGTGCCCGAGCTCACCTCGACGACGACGTCGACGTCGAGCACCGGTGTGCCGCCGGCCTGAGCCGGGTGGGTGGCGAGCACCTCGAAGCGGGAGACGGTGACCGGCCGGGCCGGCAGGTCGACGTCCTCACCCGCGCGGACCCGGTGGTAGGAGCGCTCCCCCTTGATCTTGATCGCGGACACCGCGCTCGGCACCTGGCTGATGTCGCCGGTGAGGACGGCGACGGCGGCGCGGAGCCTGTCGTCGGTGACCGCGTCGGCGGGCGTCGAGGCGGTGACCTCCCCCTCGGCGTCGTCGGTGACCGTGCCCTGCCCGAGCCGGATCGTGGCGGTGTACTCCTTGTCGCAGCCCACGAGGAACGTCAGCAGCCGGGTCGCCCGGCCGATGCCGAGCACGAGCACACCCGTCGCCATCGGGTCGAGGGTGCCCGCGTGGCCGACCTTGCGGGTGCCGCAGATCCGCCGGGCCCGGCCGACGACGTCGTGGCTGGTCCAGCCAGCCGGCTTGTCGACGACCAGGAGTCCGTCAGGTGCGGGCATCCGCGTCGTTGCCGTCGAGGTCCGCCGTGTCCCAGACCACGTCGTCCGGTTCCTCGCCCGCCTCCTCGGCCTTCTTGTACGGGTCGGCGTCGCCGGCGTACTGCGCCTCGGCGGCGGCGGCCG
Organism: Pedococcus sp.; assembly: GCF_036554925.1. Classification (NCBI taxonomy): domain Bacteria; kingdom Bacillati; phylum Actinomycetota; class Actinomycetes; order Micrococcales; family Intrasporangiaceae; genus Pedococcus; species Pedococcus sp. The sequence continues at coordinate 3,352 of NZ_DATBMI010000162.1, read as the reverse complement.
CCACGGCGGCATCGCGCTCGCGGGCCTCCTTGAGGAGGTCCTCGAGGTGGGCCGCCGTCTCCGGGATCGCGTCGGCGAAGAACTCCAGGCTCGGCGTCAGCCGGATGCCGATCTGCCCTCCGACGAACGAGCGCAGCCGGCCCTTGTTCTTCTCGAGCAGCGCCGCCGTGGTGGCACGCTGTGCCTCGTCGCCGAACACGGTGTAGAAGACCGACGCCTGCTGCAGGTCGTTGGTGACCCGCACGTCGGTGATGGTCACGAAGCCGAGGTCGGGGTCCTTGACGATCCGCTCGACGTTGGCGGCGATGAGGACCTTGATCCGGTCGGCGATCTTGCGGGCGCGTCCTGCGTCAGCCATGGGTGTCCTCCTCGGTGGTGATCAGCGATCCACCCTACCGGGAGCGTGCTGGGTGGCTGCGGACCGGACACCGCCGGCCCCGCGCAGAGCGGGCCGGGGCGTGATGCCCCGGCCCACTCTGGTGTGCGCCCCCGCGGGGCGTGGGACCCGCATCACGCGCGGGGCTTCTCCCTCATTTCATAGGTGGAGATGAGGTCGCCGAGCTGCAGGTCGTTGTACGACCCGAGGTTGATGCCGCACTCGAAGCCCTCGCGGACCTCGGTGACATCGTCCTTGAACCGGCGCAGGCCGGCGATCTCGACGTTCTCGGCCACCACGACGCCGTTGCGGGTGATCCGTGCCTTGGTGCCGCGCTTGATCTCACCGCTGCGGACGATCGAGCCGGCGATGTTGCCGAACTTGGAGCTGCGGAAGATCTCGCGGATCTCGGCGGTGCCGAGCTCGACCTCCTCGAACTCCGGCTTGAGCATGCCCTTCAGGGCGGCCTCGATCTCCTCGATGGCCTGGTAGATCACCGAGTAGTACCGGATCTCGACGCCCTCGCGCTCGGCGTACTCGGCGTTCTGGCCCTCGGCCCGGACGTTGTAGCCGATGATGACCGCGTCGGAGGCCATCGCGAGGTTGATGTTGTTCATCGTGATCGCGCCGACGCCGCGGTCGATGATCCGCAGGTCGACCTCCTCGCCCACGTCGATCTGGAGCAGGGCGTCCTCGAGCGCCTCGACCGAACCCGACACGTCACCCTTGAGGATGAGGTTGAGGGTCTCGACCTTGCCGGCCGCAAGGGCCTCGTTGAGGTCCTCGAGGCTGATGCGCTTGCGGGCCTTGGCCAGGGAGGCCTGGCGGTCGGCCGCCTCGCGCTTCTCGGCGATCTGGCGGGCGGTGCGGTCGTCCGGGGCCACCACGAACGTGTCGCCGGCGCGGGGCACCGAGGACAGGCCGAGCACCTGGACCGGACGGGACGGGCCCGCCTCGTCGACGTTCTTGCCGTGCTCGTCGAGCATGGCCCGGACGCGGCCGTACGCGCTGCCGGTGACGATCGCGTCGCCGACCCGCAGGGTGCCGGCCTGGACCAGCACCGTCGCGGTCGCACCGCGGCCACGGTCGAGGTTGGCCTCGATCGCGACACCGCGGGCGTCGCGGTCGGGGTTGGCGCGCAGGTCGAGCGCGGCGTCGGCCGTGAGCAGCACCGCCTCGAGGAGGCTGTCGATGTTCTGGCCGGCCTTGGCCGAGACGTCGACGAACATCGTCTCGCCGCCGTACTCCTCGGCGATGAGGTTGTACTCGGTCAGCTGCTGGCGGACCTTCGCCGGGTTCGCGCCCTCGACGTCGATCTTGTTGACCGCGACGACGATCGGGACGTCCGCCGCCTGGGCGTGGTTGAGTGCCTCGATGGTCTGCGGCATCACGCCGTCGTCAGCGGCGACGACGAGGATCGCGATGTCGGTGACCTTGGCACCACGGGCACGCATGGCGGTGAACGCCTCGTGACCAGGGGTGTCGATGAAGGTGATCGGCCGGTCGACGCCCTCGTGCACCTTGTGCACCTGGTAGGCGCCGATGTGCTGCGTGATGCCACCGGACTCGCTCGCCGCGACGTCCTCGTTGCGGATGGCGTCGAGCAGGCGCGTCTTTCCGTGGTCGACGTGACCCATGACGGTCACGACCGGCGGACGCGGCTCGAGGTCTTCGTCCTCCTCGCCCTCGATGCCCGTCTCCAGGTCGATGTTGAAGGAGTCGAAGAGCTCGCGCTCCTCCTCCTCCGGGGAGACGACCTGGATGTCGTAGCCGAGCTCGGCGCCGAGCACCTTGAAGGTGTCCTCGTCGAGGGACTGCGTGGCCGTGGCCATCTCACCGAGGTGGAACAGCACGGTGACCAGCGAGGCGGGGTTCGCGTTGATCTTGTCGGCGAAGTCGGTCAGCGACGAGCCGCGGCGGACCCGGATGACGGTCGAGCCGTCGCCACGGGGCACGCTGACGCCGCCGAGCGACGGCGCCTGCATCTGCTCGAACTCCTGGCGCTTCGCGCGCTTGGACTTGCGGCCACGGACCGGACGGCCGCCACCGCGACCGAAGGCACCCGCGGTCGAGCCACGACCGGCGCCACCGCGGAAGCCACCGCCACCGGGACGACCGGCGAAACCACCGCCGCCACCGCCACCGGGACGACCGGCTCCGGGACCACCGGGGCCGCCGCCGGGACGACCGCCACCGCGGGCCGGGCGCTCACCGGGACGACCGACCGCGCTGCGGTCGGGCATCATGCCGGGGCTCGGACGCGGGCCACCCGGGCGGGGGCCGGCGGCACCGGTGCCACCGGGACGCGGGCCGGCAGCGCCACCGGGGCGGCTCTGCGGACGCGGCATCCCCTGGCTGGACGCGAACGGGTTGTTGCCGGGACGCGGGGAGCCCTCGCGGCCGCCACCCTCGCGGCCGGTGCGCATGCCCTGGCTCGGGGCGAACGGGTTGTTGCCCGGGCGCGGGGCGCCGGGGCGGGGACCGCCGGGACGCGGGGCCGCGCCGCCGGGGCGGGGAGCGGTGCCGGGACGGGGGGACGGCGGCACACCGGGGCCCTGACGGCCCTCGTCACGCGAGGACTGCACGCGGGCAGCCGGCGCTTCGGGGGCCTTCGGGGCCGGCCGCGGGCCGGGCGTCGGCGCACCCGGACCAGCAGGCTTGGCCTTTGCGGCCGGGGCTGCCGGGGCGGACGGTGCGGCGGCCGCGGCCGCAGGAGCCTCGGGCGCCTTCGCGGCCGGGGCTGCCGGCGCCTGAGGTGCAGCGGGGGTCTCGGGCTGGGCCGCAGGCTTCCTGGCTGCGGGCTTGGCGGCGGGCTTGGCCTCCGCGGCCTTGCCGTCGCCGCCACCACGGAGCTCTGCCGGGAACGTCTCCTTGATCTTGCGGACGACCGGCGGCTCGATGGTGGACGAGGCAGAGCGCACGAACTCGCCCTGCTCCTTGAGGTGGTTGAGCAGGGTCTTGCTCTCTACTCCGAGC
>NZ_DATBMI010000067.1:0-5587 GCF_036554925.1 Pedococcus sp. | reverse complement strand
ACGTCGAGCGGCTGCTCGGCGCGCTCCACCGGCTGGCGGACGACGGCCCGTCCGGGGAGTACGTGTGCGGGCCCGAGGGCTGGGGCCCGGTGCGGGACACGCGGGACCTCGCGGAGGTCCCGCGGCCGTGGTGACCGCCTGCCGGCGCTGGGCCGGACGGCGGCTCAGACGTGGCGCGGGTTCTCGTGGTCGAACCGGCTGTCCACCCCGAGGAACGGGGCGAGGACGGCGAGGGCGACCAACAGGGTGAGGGCGATGGCGATGCTCATGGCAGAAATCATGCTCTCCTGAGATATCCCGCCACGAGTGGCAGATATGACAGTGGTAGTGGATTTCCTGCCACATCCGTGCGACGCTGGCCGCATGCTGCGCAACGTGGCCGTGCCGGTCATCAACACCGTCTCCCCCTTCGAGTTCGCCGTCGCCTGCGAGGTGTTCGGCATGGACCGCTCCGACCAGGGCGTCCCCAACTTCGACTTCGCGGTGTGCAGCGAGCGGCCCGGCGAGCCGGTGCCCACCGCGATGGGCTTCTCGGTCGCGACCGCCCACGGCTTCGACCGCCTGGCCGAGGCCGACCTCATCGTCGTGCCCGCCACGAAGCCGCGGGAGGGCCCCATCCCGGACGCGCTGGTGCGCGAGCTGCGCGCGGCCGACGAGCGCGGCGCCTGGATCATGTCGCTGTGCAGCGGCGCCTTCACGCTCGCCAAGGCCGGGCTGCTGGACGGCCGGCGCGCGACCGCGCACTGGATGAACGCCGAGGAGCTCGCGCGCGAGTTCCCCGGCGTCAAGGTCGAGCTCGACGTCCTCTACGTCGAGGACGGGAACATCATCACCTCGGCCGGCACCGCCGCCGGCATCGACGCCTGCCTCCACCTGGTCCGCAAGGAGCTGGGCACACGGGTCGCGTCGATGATCGCCCGGCGCATGGTCGTGCCACCCCAGCGCGACGGCGGTCAGCGGCAGTACGTCGAGTCACCCGTCCCGGAGGTCGAGGCGGACTCGCTCCAGCCGCTCCTGGAGTGGGCCGTCGAGAACCTCACCGAGGACCTCTCCGTGCAGGCCCTGGCCCGCCGGGCCGTGATGTCGGAGCGGACCTTCGCACGCCGGTTCCGCGCGGAGACCGGGGCCACCCCGCACACCTGGGTGACCGCGCAGCGGGTGCTGCTCGCGCGGCGCCTCCTCGAGGACACCGACGCCTCGATCGAGCAGGTCGCCAGCCGCACAGGCCTCGGCACCGCCGCGATCCTGCGGCACCACTTCACCCGGCTGGTCGGCACGACCCCGCAGAGCTACCGCCGCACCTTCCGCTTCGCCTCATGAAGCTCCAGAGCTTCATCTCCTTCGATTAAGCCACAAACCTTCACTTCTTACAGTTCATCCTCTACGCTTCATCGATGATCGTCGTCACCGCCGACCAGAAGCGCAGCACCCGGCACGGCGACCGCGTGCCCGAGGCGCTCCGTGTGCTCGCCACGGACCCGCCCCCCGGCATCCGGCTCCCGTTCGAGCGCACGGTGGGCGACGAGATCCAGGGACTGCTCGAGTCACCCGCCGCGGCGGTGTGGGCCGTGACCCGGCTGGTCCGGCTCGGAGGGTGGCGCATCGGCATCGGCCTCGGCGAGGTCGCGGATCCCCTCCCGGAGAGCACCCGGGCCGCCACCGGCCCCGCCTTCGTCGCGGCACGCGACGCCGTCACCGCCTCCCACTCCGCGCCCACGGACCTGCGCGTCCTGCACGCGGCCGTCGGGGCCGACGGCTACGGTCAGGACGAGCCGACGCGCCAGGCAGAGTCCGCACTCTGGCTGCTGACCGCAGTGCTGCGCCGGCGCACCGCCGAGGGATGGGAGATCGCCGAGATGGCTGAGACGGGCCTGTCCGGCCGCGACATGGCCGCCCGGCTGCGGATCTCGCCGTCCGCGGTCAGCCAGCGCCTGGCCCGCGCCTGCGCCCAGGAGGCACAGCGCGGCGCCGAGCTCGCCGAGTCCCTGCTGGCCGTGGCCCTCCAGACCGGCGACCGGCCGGCGGGAGCAGGGGCATGACCTCCACCCTCGCGTCGGTGGTCGTGGTCGTCCTCTTCGGCGCCCTCGCCGTGGGCCTGGGCGGTGTGCTGACGACCGCGGTCTTCCGCCAGGTCGACCAGCGCGAGGACGCAGGGCGCGGCGACGACTCCGAGTCGGTCCAGGCCGCCAGCGAGATCCTGCGCGGCGGCGCCTGGATCGGCGTGCTGGAGCGGGTCGCGGTGTTCGCCGCGATCGTCGCCGGGTGGCCCGAGGGCATCGCCATCGTGCTGGCGGTGAAGAGCCTGGCCCGCTACCCCGAGCTCCAGGCGGGGGCAGCGTCCGCGGCGGCCGAGCGCTTCATCATCGGCACCTTCGTGAGCACCCTCTTCGCCGCCGGCTGCGCCGGCGCCGCGCTCGCGATCCGCTCGTCCCTGCTGCTGCCCTGACGGGTCGGCGCGGCGCTCAGGCCTCGATGACGACCGGGATGATCATCGGCCGGCGCCGGATCTTCCCGCCGACCCAGCTGCCCAGCGCGCGCCGCAGGACCTTCTCGAGCTGCTGGGTGTCGGTGACACCCTTGCCCGTGGCCTCAGCGAGCGCCTGCTCGATCCTGGGTCGAACCTGGGCGAAGATCTCGTCGTCCTCGGCGAACCCCCGGGCGTGGATCTCCGGCCCGGCGGCGATCTTCCCGGTCGCGGCGTCCATGACGACGATGACGGAGATGAAGCCCTCGTCACGCAGGATGCGGCGGTCCTTCAGCAGCGCCTCGTCGAACTCCCCGACCGAGGACCCGTCGACGTAGGTGTACCCGCACGGCACCGCCCCCACGATGCGGGCGCGCCCGTCGACGAGGTCGACGACGACGCCGTCCTCGGCGAGCACGACGTTCTCGCGGTCGACGCCCGTCTCCACCGCGAGCTCGGCGTTGGCGACGAGGTGCCGCCACTCGCCGTGGACCGGCATGACGTTGCGGGGCCTGACGATGTTGTAGCAGTACAGGAGCTCGCCGGCGCTGGCGTGGCCGGAGACGTGCACCCGTGCGTTGCCCTTGTGGACGACGTCGGCGCCGAGGCGCATCAGGCCGTTGATGACGCGGTAGACGGCGTTCTCGTTGCCGGGGATCAGCGACGACGCCATCAGCACGGTGTCGCCCTCCCCCACGTCGATGCGGTGGTCCCGGTTGGCCATCCGTGAGAGCGCCGCCATCGGCTCGCCTTGGGAGCCGGTGCAGATGAGCACGACCTCGTTGTCGGGGAAGTCAGCGAGCCGCTTGACGTCGACGAGCACGCCGTCGGGCACGTGGAGGTAGCCGAGGTCGGAGGCGATGCCCATGTTGCGCACCATCGAGCGCCCGACCATGGCCACCTTGCGCCCGGCCTTCTCCGCGGCGTCGAGCACCTGCTGGACGCGGTGCACGTGGGAGGAGAAGCAGGCCACGATGATGCGCCGCTGGGCGTGGCGGAAGACCTTGTCGATCGCCGGGGCGATGTCCTTCTCCGGGGTGGTGAAACCCGGCACCTCGGCATTGGTGGAGTCGGTCATGAAGAGGTCGACGCCCTCCTCACCGAGCCGGGCGAAGGCCCGCAGGTCGGTCAGCCGGCCGTCGAGGGGCAGCTGGTCCATCTTGAAGTCGCCGGTGTGCAGGATCGACCCGCCCGGGGTGCGCACGAAGACCGCGAGCGCGTCGGGGATGGAGTGGTTGACGGCGACGAACTCGCAGTCGAAGACGCCGAACTGCTCGCGCATCCCCTCCTTGACGCCGAGGGTGTAGGGCGTGATCCGGTGCTCCTTGAGCTTCGCCTCGACCAGCGCGAGCGTGAGCATCGAGCCCACCAGGGGGATGTCGGGCTTCAGCCGGAGGAGGTACGGGACCGCACCGATGTGGTCCTCGTGCCCGTGGGTGAGCACGATCGCCTGGATGTCATCGAGACGGTCGGCGATGTACTCGAAGTCGGGCAGGATCAGGTCGACGCCGGGGTGGTGGTCCTCCGGGAAGAGCACCCCGCAGTCGATGACGAGCAGCTGGCCGGCGTGCTCGAGCACTGCCATGTTGCGGCCCACCTCGCCGAGCCCACCGAGGGCGACGATGCGAACGCCGTTGTCGGCGAGGGGAGGCGGGGTGGGCAGCTCGGGGTGGGGATGGCTCACATCAGTCCTGAGGCGGTCAGGCCGCGTCGGACAGCGGCAGTCTGGTCGGGGGTGGCTTCGACGAGGGGCAGGCGCACGGCGGCGGAGTCGAGGACGCCGATCTCCTTCAGTGCCGCCTTGGACATGATGGCGCCCTGCGTGATGTTCATGATCGCGTCGACGGCGGGCACGAGCTGGCGGTGCAGCTCCTGCGCCCGCGGCAGGTCGCCCTTGTCGACGGAGGCGATCATCTCCGCGTACTGGTTCCCCGCGACGTGGCCCACGACGCTGACGACGCCGACCGCGCCCTGCGCGAGGTGGGCGAGCGAGAGGACGTCGTCGCCCGAGAACCACAGCAGGCCGGTCTCCGCCATCACCTTCGTCGCCGCCCACAGGTCGCCCTTGGCGTCCTTGACCGCGGCGATGCGCGGGTGGCGGGCCAGCTCGATGAGCGACTCGGTCGTGATCGGGATGCCGGAGCGGCCGGGGATGTCGTAGAGCATCACCGGCAGCTCGGTGGCGTCGGCGATCGCGCTGCAGTGGGCGCGCACGCCCTCCTGCGGTGGCTTGGTGTAGTACGGCGCCACGACGAGCAGGGCGTGGGCCCCCGCCGCCGCCGCCGCGCGGGCGAGCTCGACCGAGTGGGCGGTGTCGTTGGTGCCTGCCCCGGCCGTGACGCGCGCGCGGTCACCGACCGCCTCCACGACCGCCCGGACCAGGTCGCCCTTCTCCTCGTCGGTGGTCGTCGCGGACTCACCGGTGGTGCCGTTGACGACGATCCCGTCGTGGCCGTGGTCGACGAGGTGCCGCGCCACCCGCTGGGCGGCGTCGAGGTCGAGGCTGCCGTCGGGTCGCATCGGGCTCACCATCGCGGTGACCACCCGGCCGAAGGGGGACGCAGGAGTCATGCCCGCAGGCTATCGCCCCCGGACGGCACTGCCGTGCACGGCGCGGGTGGGCGGCGTCCCCGCCTGGCGCGGTGGGCGGGTGGCGGGTCCCCGCCCTCGGTATGCCGCCGGGGCCTGGTCGGTGCCCGGTGTTACCGTGCAGCCGTGCGGGCCTACCTCGATCTCCTGGACCACGTCCTGACCCACGGCGTCGACAAGTCCGACCGGACCGGCACGGGCACCCGCAGCGTCTTCGGGTACCAGATGCGCTTCGACCTCGCCGAGGGCTTCCCCGTCCTGACGACGAAGAGGCTGCACCTGCGCTCGATCATCGGCGAGCTGCTGTGGTTCCTGCGGGGCGACACCAACGTGACATGGCTCCAGGAGCGCGGCATCACCATCTGGGACGAGTGGGCCGACGAGGACGGCGACCTCGGGCCCGTCTACGGCTACCAGTGGCGTTCCTGGCCGACCCCGGACGGCCGCCACGTCGACCAGATCGCCAAGGTCATCGAGTCGATCCGCACGAACCCCGACTCCCGCCGGCACATCGTCAGCGCCTGGAACGTCGCC
>NZ_DATBMI010000024.1:0-16776 GCF_036554925.1 Pedococcus sp. | reverse complement strand
CGCGGCGAACGGCGAGATCCAGTCGCAGGTCGAGCACAGTCCGGAGCTCCAGGGCATGGGCACGACGGTCACCGCCCTCCTGCGCGCCGGCAACAAGGTGGCGCTGGCGCACATCGGCGACTCCCGCGCCTACCTGCTGCGTGACGAGGCGTTCCACCAGATCACCCACGACCACTCCTTCGTGCAGTCGCTCGTCGACGAGGGCCGGATCACCGAGGCCGAGGCCGACAGCCACCCGCAGCGCTCGCTCGTGACCCGGGTCCTCACGGGCAGCGACGGCGACGAGCCGGACCTCATGGTCCGCGAGGCGCGCCCCGGCGACCGTTTCCTGCTCTGCTCCGACGGCCTCTCCGGCTTCGTCGCGCGGGACACCATCGAAGAGGTGCTCTCGGCGGGCAAGCCGGTCGGCCCCACCGCCGACCGACTCGTCGAGCTCGCCCTGCGGGCCGGCGCCCCCGACAACGTGACCGTGGTCGTCGCCGACATCGTCGACCTCGACACCGGCGCCACCCCCTCCACCGCACCCCAGGTCGTCGGCGCCGCCGCGCTCCGGCGCCGGGGCGACGCGACCCGTCCCGTCCCGGTCACCCCTGCCGAGAAGGCCGCCGCGCTCTCACGCGAGGCCAGCGGCGCGTCCGACGACGACGAGGTGACCCTCGCGGAGGAGAGCCCCAGCTCCGGCCGCGGCCGCTGGCTGCGGCGCGGCGCCGTGGCCCTGCTGGTCCTGCTGGTCCTCGGAGGCGGTGCGTATGCCGCGTACGACTGGGTCCAGCGGCAGTTCTACGTCGGCGTGCACGACGGCAGCGTCGCCATCTACCGCGGTGTCTCCCAGGACCTCGGCCCGATCACCCTCTCCCAGGTCGAGGAGGTCTCCTCGATCTCCACGGACGACCTGCCGGACTTCTACCGCAACCGGGTCGAGAACACCGTCTCGACCGGCACCCTCGCCGACGCCCGGGAGCTCGTCGAGAGCCTCCAGGCCGAGGCGGTCCGCTGCGTCTCCCGCAAGGCCGCCGGGGGCGCGTGCGGCAGCGGGGAGCCGGGCAGCACCCCCACCCCCACCCCGACGACCACGACGTCGGGGACGACGTCGAGCACCACAACCCCCTCGACGAGGGCCACCACGGCGAGCACGCCATGACGACGGTCTCCTCGCTCCCCCCGAAGCAGGGCCGCAACGTCGAGCTGGCGCTGCTGCTCCTCGCCGTCGGCATCGTGGTCCTGGCCTACCTCAACGTGGGCCTCGCCACCCAGGGCAGCTTCCCGCCCGGGCTCCTCGCGCACGGCACGGGCCTGCTCGTGATCTCGCTCGCCTTCCACCTGCTGCTGCGCTGGCGGGCGTCCTACGCCGACCCGCTGCTGCTCCCCATCGTCACGCTGCTCAACGGCCTCGGCCTGGTGATGATCCACCGCCTCGACATCGCCAAGGGCAACAGCGTCGCGGAGGGCCTGGCACTCAAGCAGCTCACGTGGAGCGCACTCGCCGTCGCCATCGCCGGGGCGGTGCTCTTCTTCCTGCGCGACCACCGGGTGCTGCGCCGGTACACCTTCACGGCGGCGGTGGTCGGCTTCGGGCTGCTCATCCTGCCGCTCGTGCCCGGTCTGGGCCGCCAGGTCTACGGCTCGCGCATCTGGATCGGCCTGGGACCACTGTCCTTCCAGCCCGGCGAGATCGCCAAGATCGTGCTCGCCGTGTTCTTCGCCGGCTACCTGGTGCAGACCCGCGACGTGCTCTCGCTCGCCGGTCGCAAGTTCCTCGGCTTCACCTTCCCGCGCGCCCGCGACCTCGGCCCCATCCTCGTCGCGTGGGCCGCCAGCCTCGGCGTGCTCATCTTCGAGAAGGACCTCGGGTCCTCACTGCTGTTCTTCGGCCTGTTCGTGGCCATGCTCTACGTCGCCACCGAGCGCACCTCGTGGATCGCCATCGGCCTGGTCCTGTTCTGCGGCGGTGCCTACGTCGCCTTCCTGTTGTTCGGCCACGTCCAGCAGCGCGTGACGCTGTGGCTGGACACCTTCTCCCCGGAGGCGCTTGCGGTGAGCGACCAGCTCGCCCGCGGGCTGATGGGCATGGCCAACGGCGGGCTGCTGGGCACCGGCCTCGGCCGGGGTCGCCCGGACCTGACCTACTTCGCCGAGTCGGACTTCATCGTCCCCAGCTTCGCCGAGGAGATCGGCCTGTTCGGGGTGTTCGCCCTGATCCTGCTCTACGTCCTGCTCGTGGAGCGCGGCATGCGCACGGCGCTGGGCGTGCGCGACGGCTTCGGCAAGCTCCTGGCCGCCGGCCTGTCCTTCTCGCTCGCGCTCCAGTGCTTCGTCGTCGTCGGCGGCGTCACGCGGGTCATCCCGCTGACCGGTCTCACGATGCCGTTCCTGTCCTACGGAGGCTCCTCCCTGCTCGCCAACTGGTCCCTCGTCGCCCTGCTGCTGCGGATCAGCGACCACGCCCGCCGACCGCTGCCGGAGGCCGCGCCGCCGGACCGGGGCAGCGAGGCCACCGAGGTGGTGAGGCTCTCGTGAACGCCCCCATCCGCCGCCTGTCCATCGTCGTGGCGATGCTCTTCACCACGCTCCTCGTCTCCTCGACCTGGATCCAGTTCGTCCAGGCCAAGGAGCTCCAGGAACGCCCGGACAACCGCCGCACCCTGCTGGCGACCTATGCCCGCGAGCGCGGCCAGATCCTCGTTGGCGGCACCCCGGTCGCCCGGTCCGTGCCCAGCAACGACGAGCTGAAGTGGCTGCGCACCTACCCCCAGGGCGAGCTGTACTCGCACGTCACCGGCTACTACTCCTTCGTGTACGGCCCCGGAGGCGGCCTCGAGGCTGCCGAGAACGCCCTGCTCTCGGGCCAGTCGGACAAGCTCTTCTACCGTCGGGTCAGCGACATGCTCACCGGCCGCAAGCAGGCCGGCGCCAGCCTCGAGCTGACCATCGACCCCAGGGCCCAGGCCGCGGCCTCCGAGGCCATGCAGGGGCAGCGCGGTGCCGTCGTCGCGCTCGACCCGACCACCGGTGCCATCCTCGCGATGGTGAGCAACCCGCCCTACGACCCGGCCGACCTCACCAGCCACGACACGAAGAAGGTCGAGGAGGCGTGGGACACCCTGAACAGCGACCCCACGCGCCCCCTGGTCAACCGAGCCATCGGCGGCAACCTCTACCCGCCGGGCTCCGTGTTCAAGGTGGTCACCGCCGCCGCGGCCCTCTCCTCCGGGGACTACACCGAGGAGAGCGTCCTGCCCGGCCCGGCGAAGCTGGACCTCCCGCAGACCGTCAGGGACCTGCCGAACAGCAACGGCCTGCCCTGCGGCCCCGACAACAAGGTGACCCTCAAGCGGGCCCTCGAGATCTCGTGCAACACCGCGTTCGGGTGGCTCGGGATGGAGCTCGGCGCCGAGGCGTTCCAGGCACAGTCGGCGAAGTTCGGCATCGGTGACTCCCTGCAGATCCCGATGCGGGTGACGCCGAGCAGCGTGCCGCAGGAGCTCAACGACCCCCAGCTGGCCCAGTCCGCCATCGGCCAGTACGACGTCCGTGTCACCCCGCTCCAGGTCGCGATGATCTCGGCCGGGGTGGCCAACAACGGCGTCGTCATGAAGCCGTACCTCGTCGAGAGCGTGCTCAGCTCCGACCTCGACACCATCGACGAGGCCGAGCCCTCGCAGATGTCGCAGGCCGTCGACGCGGAGCAGGCCGGCGCGCTGACCCGGATGATGGAGGCCGTCGTCGAGACGGGCACCGGCAAGGCGGCGCAGATCGACGGGGTCAGCGTGGCCGGCAAGACCGGCACGGCACAGCACGCGGTGGGAAAGCCCCCGCACGCGTGGTTCACGGGCTTCGCCCCGGCTGACGACCCCAAGGTCGCCGTCGCGGTCGTCGTCGAGGACGGCGGCAACGCCGGTAGCGAGGCCGCAGGCGGCCGGGTGGCAGCGCCCATCGCCAAGGCGGTCATGGAAGCGGTGATCGGCAAGTGAACTACAGACCCGGCCTTCTGGTGGCCCAGCGCTACCGCCTGGAAGACGTCATCGCGACTGGCGGCATGGGCCAGGTCTGGCGAGCCACCGACGAGACCCTGGGGCGCCACGTCGCCGTCAAGGTGCTCCGACCCGACACCGCCGATGACGAGGGGTTCGTCGAGAGGTTCCGGGCCGAGGCACGGCACAGCGCAGCACTCCAGCACCCCAACATCGCGACGGTGCACGACTTCGGCGAGGGGGAGTTCTCCGCCTACCTCGTCATGGAGCTCATCGACGGCCAGCCCCTGTCGGCCATCATCAAGGAGCGCGCCCCCCTCGAGGCGGCCGAGGTCGTCGAGATCCTCCACCAGGGAGCTCTGGCCCTCCAGGCGGCACACGACGCGGGTGTCGTGCACCGCGACATCAAGCCGGCCAACTTCATCATCGACGACGACGGCTACGTGCGGCTGACCGACTTCGGCATCGCCCGCGCCCTCTCGGGCGCCCCGATGACCCAGACCGGGGAGGTCCTGGGCACCCCCCACTACCTCTCGCCGGAGCAGGCCCAGGGGCAGCCGGCCGGTCCCGCGAGCGACGTCTACGCCCTGGCCGTCGTCGGCTACGAGCTGATCACCGGCAGCCGTCCCTTCGCGGGAGACTCGATGGTCGCGACGGCCCTCGCCCACGTCAGCCAGCCGGCGCCGCCCCTTCCGGAGTCCGTCCCGGAGCCGCTGCGCACCACGGTGATGGCAGGGCTCGCGAAGGACCCGTCGGCCCGACCCCAGAGCGCTGCAGCCTTCGCCGAAGCCCTGCGTCTCGAGCCGGGCGTGGCTCCGCCGCATCTCGTCGCCGGCGCGGAGTCCGCTGTCGCGCCCGTGGTCGTGGGCGTGCACGCCACGACGCCCGAGCCGGGCGGGCACACGCACTTCGTCACCCTGTCGCCCGCCACCCCGCCGGCCCCGGCCGTCGTCCCCCGGCAGCGGCGCGGGCGGGGTGGGCGTCCCGCGTGGCTCCTCCCCGTGGCCGCGGCGGCCACCGCGGTCGTGGTGCTCGTCATCGTGGTCGTCATGACCGCCGGCGGCAGGGACGCCCTCAGCGCACCGCAGCCGTCACTGCTCTCCAAGACCCTTCCGGGGCACTCCACCTACGACGAACGGGGCACCACGACGTGACCGCGGCACCGCAGCTCCTCGGCGGACGCTACGAAGTGGGCGAGCTGCTCGGTCGGGGCGGGATGGCCGAGGTCCATCTCGGCCATGACACACGACTGTCCCGACCCGTGGCGATCAAGATGCTCCGCACCGACCTCGCCCGCGACCCGTCGTTCCTCTCCCGGTTCCGGCGCGAGGCGCAGTCCGCTGCCGGGTTGAACCACGCCTCCATCGTTGCCGTCTACGACTCGGGAGAGGACCACGTCGTCGAGTCCGGCGGGTCCCAGGTCTCCATCCCCTACATCGTGATGGAGTACGTCGAGGGCCAGACCCTGCGCGAGCTGCTCAACGACCGATCGCCGCTCGAGCCGGCCGAGGCGGCGCGGATCACCGAGGGGATCCTCGACGCCCTCGCCTACAGCCACCGGATGGGCATCGTCCACCGCGACATCAAGCCGGCCAACGTGATGATCGGCCGCCACGGCGAGATCAAGGTCATGGACTTCGGCATCGCCCGCGCGATCGCCGACAGCAACGCGACCATGACCCAGACCCAGGCCGTCCTCGGCACCGCCCAGTACCTCTCCCCGGAGCAGGCCCAGGGCCTCTCGGTCGATGCCCGCTCGGACCTGTACTCCACCGGCTGCCTCCTCTTCGAGCTGCTCACCGGCCGTCCGCCCTTCAAGGGGGAGTCGCCCGTCGCGATCGCCTACCAGCACGTGGGTGAGGAGCCGCCGCGTCCCTCGACCTTCAACGCCGACGTCGACGCCTCGCTCGACGCGGTGGTGCTGCACGCCTTGGTCAAGGACCGTGAGGCCCGCTACCAGGACGCCGCCGCCTTCCGGGGCGACCTGCAGGCCGCGCGGCTCGGACGCCCGATCAGCGCGGCGGCCAAGGGCACGGCTGCCGGCGCGGCCGGGGTGGCCGCCGGCGCGGCGCTGGCCGAGCCCACCATGGCCCTGGACAGCCTGTCGGCCGCCGACCAGACCGCCATGCTGGGGACGAGCGCACCCGGCGCCGCCGGCGCTGGTGTCGCCGACCGGGACACCCACGGCAACACCGCCAGCCTTCCCGCGATCGGGCACGACCCGGACGACGAGCCGCGGCAGCGCCGGGGTCTCGCCTATGTCCTGCTCGTGCTCGCCGTCCTCGGCGCGATCGCCCTCATGGTGGTGGCGGGGATGTCCCTGTTCGACCGGCAGCAGCCGCAGGCCACCCTCGTGACCGTGCCCTCGGTCGTCGACATCCCGGTGTCGACCGCCCAGGCGAGGGTCAAGGCGGCGGGCCTGGTGCCGGAGGTGCAGCAGGTCCCCTCGACCAAGGAGGACGGCACCGTCGTCGACCAGAACCCGCAAGCCAACGAGCGCGTGTCCCAGGGCTCCAAGGTGACCCTCAGCGTCTCGAGTGGGCCGAACACCGTCGAGGTGCCGGACGTGGCGGGCTTCACCGTCGAGGAGGCCACCGCCAGGCTCAGGGAGGTCAACCTCTCGGTCGCCGGCACGGACCAGGTCAACAACACCGATGTCGAGAGGGGGAAGGTCGTCGAGACCAGCCCCACCTCGGGGCAGACGGTGAACGTGGGCTCCGCGGTCACGTTGAAGGTCTCCAGCGGCAAGGTCGAGGTGCCCGACGTCGTCGGCATGACCCGCGACGAGGCTGCGCGCACGCTCAGCGACCTCGGCTTCCGCACGAAGACCACCTACGTGGAGAGCGACAGGCCCGAGGACACCGTGCTCAGCCAGAGCATCGCCAAGGGCAAGCTCTCGGACTACGGCACGCAGATCACCCTGCGGGTGGCGCGCCCGGCCCCGCCGACCCCGAGCACCACGTCCGCGCCGCCCACCACGACCACCCCGCCGCCCACGGGCACCGAGACGCTGCCCCTGCCGTCGGGCACCTCACCGACCACCACCCCCTGACCGGAGCCTCGGCCAGGGAGCCCGGTCAGCCGGAGGAGACCATGGCCGCGACACCCTCGGCGTCGTGGACCAGCGGGCTCAGGCCGGCAGATCGCTCGACGGCGTCCGACATGCCGCAGAGCACCAGCCAGTTGGCGAGGATCCGGTGGCCGCCCTGGGTGAGCACGCTCTCGGGGTGGAACTGCACCCCGTGGAGCGGGAGCGTGGCGTGCCGGACGGCCATGATCACCCCCGACGCGGTGTGCCCCGTGGCGACCAGGGACTCGGGCATGGTCGCCGGGTCGATCGTCAGCGAGTGGTAGCGGGTGGCCGTGAAGGGCGAGGGCAGCCCCTCGAGGACGCCCGTGCCGTCGTGGACGACCTGGGAGGTCTTGCCGTGCAGGAGCTCGGGTGCGCGGTCGACGGTCGCGCCGCACACGACGCCGAGCGCCTGGTGGCCCAGGCAGACCCCGAGCATCGGCTGCCCGCGCTCGGCGCACGCCTCGATCATGGCCAGCGAGACACCCGCCCCCTCGGGTGTGCCCGGCCCCGGCGAGACGAGCACCCCGTCGAAGTCGGCGCCCTGGGCGGGGGTGACCGCGTCGTTGCGGACGACGTGGCACTCGGCACCGAGCTGCTGGAGGTAGCCGACGATGGTGAAGACGAAGCTGTCGTAGTTGTCGACGACGAGGACGCGGGTCATGCGGTGGCTCCGGGGCGTGCGGGGCCGGTCGCCGGAGAGGGGGCCGACTCGACCGTGTTGTCGTTGAAGGGCATGAGGGGCGCGATCCGCGGGAAGAGCCACAGGAACAGGAACGCCACCACCGCCACGATGAGGACCAGGGCCTGAAGGACCTTCGCGGCGCGCGGCCCGGGCAGGGCGCGCCAGAGCGCGGAGTAGAGCATCAGGCCCCCTTGGCCGGGACGTCGAGGGTGCCGACCGGCAGGCCCTCGTTGCGCGGGTAGGTGTCGAGGAGGCGGGCGAAGACCACGTACCGCTGCTCCGCGCTGTACTTCGGGTGGCACGCGGTCAGCGTGAGCCAGGACCCGTTCGCCTTGGCGCCCGGTTTCTCCGGCACCGGCGCGATGACCTCGACGGCAGTCGGCGGCACGATGACGTGCCGGTCCACGGCATACACGCTGTAGCCGGTCCTGGTCTCGACCACGACCTTGTCCCCTGCGCGCAGCCGCTCGATCTCGTGGAAGGGCCGGCCGTAGGTCGTGCGGTGCCCGGCGAGCGCCATGTTGCCCACACCACCGGCCGCAGCCGTCCCCTCGTAGTGACCGATGCCCTTCTTCAGGGTCTCGTAGTCGGTGCCCTCGAACACCGGGCGGGCGAAGTCGTCGCCGAGGCGCGGCACCCGCAGGATGGCGAACGCCGTCCCGAACGCGACGGGCCTGGGCTGCGTCGTCGCCGGCGCGGCAGAGGGCGGGGCGGCGGCGAAGTCGCGGGTGAGCTCCTGCACGGTGCCGTTCTGGGCCCGGTTGGCCTCGACATCGGTCCACCACAGCTGCCAGGCGACGAACAGGAGCAGGAACAGCCCAGCCGTCACCATCAGGTCGCCGAGCCCCCCCACGGCCCAGCGGACCGCACGAGGCATCAGCGGGCCGCCTGGGCGTACTCGAGATTCACGGAGCCAGCGTAGGCGGGGAACGTCCGTCGGGGGCTCTCCCGGACGTCATAGCCCAGGCCGATGGCGTCGACGTACTGCCGGTAGATCCCCACCTCGCGGCTGTCCTCGAGCGCTCGCTGCATGCCGCCCTGGTCGCCGATGGCTGTGATGACGTAGGGCGGGGAGTAGACACGGCCCTGGAGGATGAGGGTGTTGCCGACGCACCGGACCGCACTGGTCGCGATGACCCGCTGGTCCATCAGCATCATGGCCTCGGCGCCGCCGGCCCACAGGGCGTTGACCACCGCCTGCACATCCTGCTGGTGCACCACGATGTCGTCGACCTCGATCCCCTCGGGGAGCTGGTCGCTGGGGATGTTGGCGTCGTCGAGCTCGACGACGACCGCCGGGCCCTCGACCGGCGAGGCACCGGCCTCGACAGCCAGCGCCTGGGCCTGCTTGGTCAGCTCGGCCACCTGGGTGTCGCCGGGGTTCCGCTCGGCCGAGAGCCGGTCGACGTCGGACTGCAGCGAGCGGACCTGGTCGGCGGCCTCGGCGTTCTCGCGCGTCTGGCCACGGATCAGGTCGGGCAGGTCGGAGGCGCCGGAACGCAGGTTGGTGCCGTCGGCGGTCGACGCGCTCGTGGCGAAGAGCACGCCCGCGCACAGGGCGACGACCGGCACCACGGCCGACCACGGGCTGGGGCGCCGGGTCAGCCAGGTCAGGCGCTGGTCGGGCATGGCACTACGCTATGCCAAACGCAGAACGAGCATGAGGAGTGTCCGGTGCCGGAGTCCAAGGGTCGCGAGAAGCGCGCCTACACCCCGCCCCCCAAGCCTGCCAAGGCCAAGGTCGGCAACCCCCCGTGGTTCGTGCCCGTCATGCTCACCCTGATGGTGCTCGGCCTGGTCTGGGTCGTCACCTTCTACATCACGAGCCAGCGCTTCCCGATCGAGTCCATCGGGCGCTGGAACCTCGCGGCCGGGTTCGGGCTGATGATGGCCGGCTTCGCGATGACGACCCGCTGGCGCTGACGGGACACCCCCGCACCCTGGGAACGGGCCCCGGCGAGGAGCAGCGGCAGGTGCCGCCCTCCTCGCCGGGGCCCGTTCTCGTGGGCAGTGGGCGTCGTCCACACCGGGCCGTCGTCCACACCGGGCCGTTGTCCACACTGTCCACAGCCCCGTATGCCGTGTGCACAGAACCGGGGGTTGTCCACAGGCTTGTCCCCAGCTGGGGACAAATGACAGGGGTGTAATACGGCAGCCGGTGGAGACGCTTCTCCACCAGATGGTGGAGGAGCCCAGGGCTCAGCCCAGGATGTCGGGGGCCACGGCGTACTTGGCGAGCGTCGCCGCCAGGAGCACCAGCACGACCAGCGCGATCCCCGGCCACTGCCAGCGGCGCCGTTCCCTGCTGCTGGTGGCCGCGATCACGCCGGCGATCGCGGCCCCGGTGAGGAGGCCGCCGAGGTGGGCCTGCCAGGCGATGCCCGGGACCACGAAGCCGATGACCGCGTTGATGACGATCGTCGCGTACATGCCGGCCGACGACCGGCCCAGCTTGCGGTTGAGCACGAGCAGGGCGCCGAACAGCCCGAACACCGCCCCCGAGGCCCCCACCGCCGGGGTGCCCCACGACCCGAGGTCGTTCCACGTCTCCACCGGCCCGGTCGGGGGCTGCGCGAGCAGCAGGAAGAACACCGAGCCGCCGACCGCGCTGATGAGGTACAGCGCGGCATACCGCAGTCTCCCGAGCAGCGGCTCGAGGTACTGCGCACCCACCACCCACAGCGCCAGCATGTTGAACCCGATGTGCATGATCGAGTTCTGGTCGTGGGCGAAGGCCGAGGTGAGGAACCGCCACGGCTCGCTCTCGCCCAGCACCGGCACGAAGGCGATGTCGAAGGTGAGGTCCCGCGCGCCCCGCTGGGCGACCCACACCAGGGCGCAGATGACGATGATGGTGATGGAGACCACGGGGCGGTCGGTGACCCGGCCACCGAAGACGGTCCGCGCGGAGCGCATCGTCGACGCCTGCTCGCGGACGCAGTCCACGCACTGCACCCCGACCGCGGCCGCCCGCTGGCACTCAGGGCAGGTCGGGCGCGCGCAGCGCTGGCAGCGCACGTAGGAGACCCGGTCGGGGTGTCGCGGACAGACCGGGGGGGCCTGCTGGTCCTGGTACGCCGTGGGCTCACTCATCGACAGGTTCCACCATCTGTGCGTGCTCGGGTCGGGGCGACGGGTGCCGTCACAGAGCTCAGCCGGAGACGGTCACCCGCTCGATGACAACGTCCTCGAAGGGCTTGTCGTTCGGATCGGTCGGGACGGCGGCGATCGCGTCCACGACCTGGCGGCTCGGGCCGTCGGCCACCTCGCCGAAGATGGTGTGCTTTCCCTGCAGCCACGTCGTCGGGCCGACCGTGATGAAGAACTGCGAGCCGTTGGTCCCGCGCCCCATGCGCTTGCCCGCGTTGGCCATCGCGAGCATGTACGGCTTGGTGAAGTCCTTGTCGGGGCTGATCTCGTCGTCGAAGTTGTAGCCGGGCCCGCCCATGCCCCGGCCGAGGGGGCAGCCGCCCTGGATCATGAAGCCGGGGATGATCCGGTGGAACACGAGGCCGTCGTAGAACGGCGTGGGGTTGGCGCGGCCGGCGTCGTCCTGGTACTCCTGGTCGCCCTTGGCGAGTCCCACGAAGTTCTGGACCGTCTTCGGGGCGTGGTCGGGGAAGAGGGTGACGTTGATGTCGCCGTGGTTGGTGTGCAGGGTGACGTTCATAGTGGGCATCCTCGCACGTCAGCGCAGCGGCGCTGCGTCTCGGCCCGTGGCCTTTCGGGGTTGCCCGCGGCCTGAAACAGGGCAGGATGGGCAAGGACGCAACGAGCTCAACCCGAGGAGGCATGGTGTTCGGCACCAAGAGCAAGACAGAGCAGGCGCAGGAGCTGGCTCAGGCGCAGGCACAGTCAGCGGCCGCGCAGATGGTCGGCCTGAAGGAGCGCGTTGCACCGGCGGCCGAGGCCGCAGCGGAGGTGGCCCGTGAGCGCGCCGTCCAGGCCAAGGAATGGGCCCTGCCCCACGTCGAGCACGGCATCGAGGTGGCTGCCCCCAAGCTCGAGCGGGCCGTCGAGGGCCTCGCACCGAAGGTCGACACCGCGCGGGACAGGATCGTCGACGACCTGCTGCCGAAGGTCGCGGAGGCCATCGCTGCCGTCGCGGCGGCGTCGGCGGCCGCCCGGGCCAACGCGGCTGACGTCGCAGACCGCAGCGGCGACGCCTACCTCGTGCTCAAGGGCGAGGCGGTGGCCAAGCCCCGCCGCAAGGGAAAGATGTTGCTGACCCTGGGGGTGCTGGCCGCGGCCGGCGCCGCCGCAGCGGTGGTGCTCAAGAAGTCGGCGCCCAAGGAGGACCCGTGGGCGACGCCCCTCGAGGACCCGTACACCGCGCCGAGCGCCGGGCGCGACTCCACCGCGACCGCCCGCCACAAGGTCGCCTCCCTCGCCGACACCGCCAAGGACAAGGCGAGCAGCGCGGCCGACGCCGCCAAGGGCAAGGCCTCCGACCTCGCCAGCAGCGCCAAGGAGAAGGTCGCCCACTCCACCGAGGAGGGTGCGAAGGACGTCGCGGAGGCCTCGGACACGCTGGCCGACAAGGCCGACGACGCTGCATCACCGAACACGGACACCCCTGACAAGAGCTGACGACACCAGGCCGCGGTCACGACGGGCCGGGCGCCCCCCACCTCGGGGCGCCCGGCCCGTCCGCGTTCGAGGCGATGTCCTCCCTCCGTCGCGCCGGCGCGGCGGGGTAGGGTCCTGAGGCATGTCCGGACTGCTCGCCGCTCCGTTCGTGGCGAGCGCCGCGCTGCTGGTGGCGGCGGGGGTGCCCAAGGTCGCCGACCCCCTGCCCCTGGTCAGGGCAGTGCGCGCGGCCGGCCTCCCGCTCGGGCCCGCTGCGGTCCGTGCCCTGGCGGCCGCGGAGGTCGCCGTGGGGCTGTGGGCGATCGCCGTGCCGTCGCGCGTCCCGGCGCTGCTGGTGTGCTCGGCGTACCTCGTCTTCACGGTCTTCGTCGCCGACACCCTGCGCCGCGGCGGCTTCCTCACGTCCTGCGGCTGCTTCGGGAAGGCCGACACGCCGCCCACCTACAGTCACCTGGGAGTCACCGCGGCTGCTGCCGTGGCCGCGGCCGCGGTGGCCGCGGTCCCGGAGAGCGCGGCCTGGGCCGACAGCGGTGCGGGTGTCGTCGGCACCGCGGCTCTCGCCGGCCTCATCGCATTCCTGGCGTGGCAGGTCCTCGCCGTCCTGCCGAGCACCACACCAGCTGCCGTCCGCAGCACCGGGAAGGGTTGATCCATGCTTGCCGCTGTCATCGCCGAGGGCGTCGCCATCGCCCTCCTCGGGGTGCTCGTCCTCGGGCTGCTGCGCAGCCACGCGCTGATCCTCAAGGCGCTGCACGAGCTCGGCGCCGGGCTCGAGCTCGAGAAGGAGGCCGCCGCCGGCGGCGGCCCGGGCCCCGTCAGCGTCGACATCGAGAGCGGGGTCGTGCCCAACGACCGGCCGGCCGACAGTCGTGCGCTCGACGTGGTGGGCGCCGCTCTGGACGGGGGCGAGCGCACCGTGGAGGTGCGAGGACCCGGGCGTCGCACCCTCCTCGCCTTCCTCACCAGTGGTTGCAGCGTGTGCCAGACGTTCTGGGAGGAGTTCCGCCGGGGCGCGGTCGACGTGCCCGGCCACGGGCAGCTCGTGGTCGTCGCGAAGGGGCCGGAGGAGGAGAGCGTGTCGACCCTGCGACGTCTCGCCGGCGAGTCGCTGGAGGTCGTCCAGTCCTCCGGGGCCTGGACGGACTACGGCATCCCCGGCTCGCCGTACTTCGTCTTCGTCGAGGACGGCGTGATCACCGGCGAGGGCTCGTCCACCACGTGGCCGCAGGTCCGCGACCTCATGGCCCAGGCCGTGTCCGACTCTGCGGAGGCCCGGGCCGCGGCCGGCCGCAGCGGCCCGGGGGCCGTCGGCGACCCGCTCGTCGACCGGGGCGAGCGCGACAGCCTGCCGCGCATGGACCGCGAGCTGATGGCCTCGGGAATCCACCCCGGCCACGCCAGCCTCTTCCAGTCCCCGGACCAGGGGGAGGATGCGGGCCACGAGCACAGCCACGACGGCGACCACCACGGCGACCACCACGGCGACCACCACCGCGACCACGTTCACGGTCCCGACGGCCACGCGACCTCGTTCCGGCGATCGCACCCCTGATGGACCCCACCGCACTGGCGCTCGCCCTCGGCCTGCCGATGGCCGCCGTGGCGGCTGTCCGGGCCACCTGGTCCCCTTGAGGCGAGTCGATGCTCTCGAGCATCAGCCCGCTCGGTGAGCGGGCACGCGCCTCCCGCTGGTGGGTGACCACCACGGCATACCTCATCGGCTCGCTCGCAGGCGGGCTCGCGCTGGGCGGGCTCGCCGGCGTGCTCGGGTCCCTCGTGCCCGAGGGCTGGCGGGGGTCGCCGTTGTCGCTCGGCGTGCTCGCAGCCCTGCTCGCCGTCGGGCTGGTCCTCGACATCCGGTCGGGGGGCCACGCCCTCCCGTCCTGGCGCCGACAGGTCGACGAGCAGTGGCTGACGCGCTACCGCGGCTGGGTCTACGGTGTCGGTTTCGGCGCCCAGCTCGGCTTCGGGGTGGTCACCATCGTCACCAGCTCCACGACGTATGCCGCCGTGCTGCTGGCGGTGCTGGGTGGTTCCCCGGCGGCGGGCCTGCTCATCGGCGGGGTGTTCGGGGTGGTGCGGGCCGTGCCCTCCCTGCTGCTCGCGCGCGTCCACGACCGCGAGCAGCTGCACAAAGTCTTCAAACGGGTCGAAAACTGGGCAAATCCGGCGGATGTCCTCGCTAAGGTGGCCGTGGCGGCAGGCGCCGCGGCTCTGACGGTCGCGGCATTGGGGAGTTGATGGTCGATGGAGAGATACGGGCTCAGCGCCAGTGCGCCGAGTGGCTGGCGGCTCGCGATCGAGCGTCGTGGCAGCTCGCTGGCCGCACCGCCGGAAGGTGTGGCGCCGCTGCGCCGGGGGCTGGCGCCGCAGAGCGTCGAGCCCAACGGCGAGGTCATGCACCCGGTGCTGCACGCCAGCACGGTCGAGCTGCCCGCCGACCGCGGTGACTTCGGCAGCGGCGTGGTCGACCTGCTGGGCTCTGAGGACATCTTCATCTCCCTGGTCGAGTACGACCCGGAGGTTGCCGACCAGGGCCTCTTCGCCGACCAGGGGATCCCGCGCCTGGCCCCCTCGCAGTTCGGCGCGAACCGGCTCCAGAGGCCGCTGCCCGGGCGCAGCGCCTCGCAGCACTTCTTCAGCGCCGGCGGGCGTGCGTTCTGCCTGTTCACCGTCATCGGCAGCCACTCGCGGCGGATGGCGACGGTGCCACGCGCAGCACAGGTGGTCCGGGGCCTCCGGGTCACCGACAGGTCGACCATGGTCCGGCGGGGGGACATGTCATGAGCGTGAGCACTCTCGAGGAGATCACCACCCGGCGTCGGGGCCTCGTCGGAGCGGTGACCCGGCTCTCGGAGCGGTTCGGTTCGGTGAGCCGGCGGGGGTTCTTCGTCGGCGCCGCGGTGGCCGGCTCCGCACTGGCGACCGACCCCAAGGCCTACGCGCTGCGCCCGCAGTCTGCCTACGCGACGATCTGCGGTCCGGGCAACACGGCTGCCAGCGGGTGGACGGTGTTCTGCAGCACCATCAACAAGGGGGTCAACGCCTGCCCACCCGGCAGCTTTGCCGCGGGCTGGTGGAAGGCCGCCGACTCCTCGTGGTGCGGCGGCGGCTACCGCTACATCGTCGACTGCAACGCGTCCTGCTCGAAGTGCTCCTCCGGCTGCAGCGGTGACCACATCTGTGACAAGGGCTGCTGGAGCTGCTCCTGTGGGACCGGCTCGAGCGCGACCTGCGACCAGCGCCGCATCTGCTGCAACGCCTTCCGCTACGGCCAGTGCAACACCCACGTGAAGTGCAGTGGCGGCGTGCACTGCCGGGTGGTCAGCTGCGTGCCGCCGTACCAGTGGGGCAACTGCACCACGACCTCGCTGCAGGACAACCGGACGAGCGAGCACAGCGCGCCGAGCCTGCCCCAGTGGGGACCGATCGCCGCGAAGTACACGGCGCTCGGTGACCTCGGTTCGTTCCTCAAGGCCTCGACGGGCCCGGAGCGGGCCATCGGCGACGGCCGCGGCCGCTACGTCACGTACCAGGGCGGGATCATCTACTGGACCTCCAAGACCGGAGCCAAGGCCCTGTCCAGCTTCGTGCGCTCGCAGTACGCCAAGGTCGGCGGCGGTCCCGGAGGGCCTCTGGGCTACCCGACCAGCGACGTGGTCCGCGGCCTCGCCGACGGCGGCTGGATGCAGTTCTTCGAGGGTGGCGTGATCGTCGACAGCGCCAGCACCTCCACCCAGGCGGTCTGGGGCGCCTCCTACACCGTGTGGCGCGCCAACAACCGCGAGAAGGGTGTGCTGGGCTACCCCACCTCGGCGATCGTCTTCGGTCGCCCTGACGGCGGCTGGATCCAACTCTTCCAGAAGGGCGCCATCGTCGACAGCGCCAGCACCTCCACGCAGGTCGTCTGGGGCGCCTCATGGTCCGTGTGGAAGGCCAACGGGCGCGAGACCGGCGTCCTTGGCTACCCCACCTCGGCGATCACCTTCGGTCGCCCTGACGGCGGCTGGATCCAGCTCTTCCAGAAGGGCGCCATCGTCGACAGCGCCAGCACCACCTCCCAGGTCGTCTGGGGCGCCTCATGGTCCGTGTGGAAGGCCAACGGGCGCGAGACCGGCGTCCTTGGCTACCCCACCTCACCGATCACCTTCGGTCGCCCTGACGGCGGCTGGATCCAGCTCTTCCAGAAGGGCGCCATCGTCGACAGCCGCAGTACGGCCTCGCAGGTCGTCCTCGGGCGGATGTTCGACGCCTGGGCTGCTGCGAACCGCGAGAGCGGGGTGCTCGGCTACCCGACGGCGGCGCTCACCGGCGACGGCCGCGGGGAGTCCCAGGTCTTCCAGAAGGGCGAGCTCTGGGCCCTGGGGTCGGGTCCGGCTCGCCGGGTCCACGGCGCGGTCCTCGACGAGTGGAAGGCCGAGGGCGGGGCCGGCGGTCGCTACGGCTACCCCCTGACGGAC
>NZ_DATBMI010000222.1:0-7216 GCF_036554925.1 Pedococcus sp. | reverse complement strand
GGACCACTCCATCGCGCACGCCCTGGCCGTGGTCCGCAGGGCGGAGCTCTCCCCCGCCCTGGCGTCGACAGTGTTCGTGTGCCGGCCGCCGCTGGAGACGCCGACGGGCAAGTTCCTGGGCATCGTGCACATCCAGCGCCTGCTCCGTGAGCCGCCGCACAACGCGATCGGCGGCATCCTCGACAAGGAGCTGGAGCCGCTGCGCCCGCACTCCCCACTGGGGCAGGTGACCCGGGTCCTGGCGACCTACAACCTGACCGGCGTGCCCGTCGTCGACGACGACGGCCGGCTCGTCGGGGCGGTCACGGTGGATGACGTCCTCGACCACATCCTTCCCGACGACTGGCGCGAGGAGCGGCACGAGGTGACTCATGACTGAGCGCCCCAGCCGCAGCGCTCCCACCCGTCTCGACCAGCCCCGCGAGGTCCGGCGGGCCATGCTGCCGCGCCCCACGGTGAACCAGGAGACCTTCGGCGTCTGGAGCGAGCGCTTCGCGCGCTTCATGGGCACGCCCCGCTTCCTGATCTACATGACGGCGTTCGTCGCGCTGTGGATCACCTGGAACGCCGTGGGCCCGCCCGACCTGCGCTGGGACCCCTACGCGTTCATCTTCCTCACGCTCATGCTGAGCCTGCAGGCCTCGTATGCCGCGCCGCTGATCCTGCTCGCGCAGAACCGCCAGGCCGACCGCGACAGGGTGGCGCTCGAGCAGGACCGCGCCCGCGACGAGCGCAACCTCGCCGACACCGAGTTCCTCACCCGCGAGGTGGCAGCCCTCCGCCTGGCCATGAGCGACGCCGCGACGCGCGACTTCGTGCGCTCCGAGCTGCGCGGCCTCCTCGAGGAGTTCGACGAGCGCGGCCTCGAGGTGCGCCGCGCGCTGCTGCCGCGGCCGACCGTCTCCCAGGAGACCTTCGGGGTCTGGAGCGAGCGTTTCGCGCGGTTCATGGGCACGCCGCGCTTCCTCATCTACATGACGGCGTTCGTCGCCGTCTGGATCACCTGGAACGCCGTCGGCCCGCCCGATCTGCGATGGGACCCCTACGCCTTCATCTTCCTCACGCTCATGCTGAGCCTGCAGGCCTCGTACGCCGCGCCGCTGATCCTGCTGGCGCAGAACCGACAGGCCGACCGCGACCGGGTGGCCCTCGAGCAGGACCGTGCCCGCGACGAGCGCAACCTCGCCGACACCGAGTACCTCACCCGCGAGGTCGCCGCCCTGCGCAACGCGCTCGGCGAGACCGCGACCCGCGACTTCGTCCGCTCCGAGCTGCGCAGCCTGCTCGAGGAGTTCGAGGAGCGCGGCCTCGAGGTGCGCCAGCGTGACGAGGCCGACAGCGTCCCGGGGGCGACCGGTTCCGCGAGCGGCCACCAGGCGACCTAGCATGGGGGCATGTCCGCCCCCGCTGCACCCGTGACCGACGAGGCCCTCCACGAGGCCCTCTCGACGGTCATCGACCCCGAGATCCGCAAGCCCGTCACCGAGCTCGGGATGGTCGAGCGCGTCTCCGTGGACCAGGCCGGCCGCGTGGCCGTGACCATCCTCCTGACCGTCTCCGGCTGCCCGATGAAGGACACCCTGACCAAGGACACCACCGCGGCGCTGTCGAGGGTCGCCGGCGTCACCGGCGTCGACGTCACGCTCGGCGTGATGAGTGACGAGCAGCGCGGCAGCCTGCGCCAGCAGCTGCGGGGCGGGGTCGCCGAGCGCGAGATCCCCTTCGCCAAGCCCGGCAGCCTCACGCGCGTGTATGCCGTGGCGTCCGGCAAGGGCGGCGTCGGCAAGTCCTCGGTGACCGTCAACCTCGCCGCCTCGCTCGCGGAGGGCGGCCTGCGGGTCGGCGTCGTGGACGCCGACGTCTACGGCTTCTCCGTGCCCCGCATGCTCGGCGTGGAGCACCGGCCGACGCAGGTCGACGACATGATCCTGCCGCCGGTCAGCCATGACGTGAAGGTCATCTCGATCGGCATGTTCGTCCCCGGCAACCAGCCCGTCGTCTGGCGCGGCCCGATGCTCCACCGGGCGCTCCAGCAGTTCCTCGGCGACGTCTTCTGGGGCGACCTCGACGTGCTGCTGCTCGACCTGCCGCCG
Organism: Pedococcus sp.; assembly: GCF_036554925.1. NCBI lineage: Bacteria > Bacillati > Actinomycetota > Actinomycetes > Micrococcales > Intrasporangiaceae > Pedococcus > Pedococcus sp. The sequence goes on along the minus strand of NZ_DATBMI010000222.1, from coordinate 5,123 downwards.
GGCACCGGGGACATCGCCATCTCGGTGGCCCAGCTGATCCCCGGCGCGGAGATCCTCGTCGTCACGACCCCGCAGAAGGCCGCCGCCGAGGTCGCGGAGCGCGCCGGCTCCATCGCCCTGCAGACGCACCAGCGCATCGTCGGCGTCATCGAGAACATGTCCTGGCTCGAGCTTCCGGACGGCTCCCGCCAGGAGATCTTCGGCTCCGGTGGCGGCCAGGCCGTCGCCGAGTCCCTCACCCGCAGCGTGGGCGCGCAGGTCCCCCTGCTCGGCCAGGTGCCGCTCGACACCAACCTGCGCGAGTGCGGCGACCAGGGCACGCCGGTCGTCCTGCGCGACCCGGAGTCCCCGGCCGCCGTCGCGCTGCGAGGCGTGGCCCGGGGCCTGGCCACGCGGTCGCGCGGGCTCGCGGGCCGCTCCCTGGGCCTCACCCCCGCCGGCCGCTGACGCGGCATACCTGACGTCTCGGCGCGCGGTCGACGCCGCGCTGGTTGCCCGGGACCCACCGTTCCGCGCCCGGCACGGCCCCCTTCACGTGGGCTCCGGGCAGGAAGTTGGTCGGTGCGTGCTCAGGTGGCGTCGAGGTCGTAGGGCGTCGGCACCGACGGGTCGTAGCCGCGCGCGACGGGCGGCGCTCCGGCCGGTGAGGACGACCCGTTGCCCCCGGCCGGCGCCTTCGGGTCGAAGGGCGTGTCGTCGAGCAGGGCCTCGCGCACGATCCGGCGTGGGTCGTACTGGCGTGGGTCGTACTGCTGCCAGTTGATGTCGTCGAACTCTGGCCCCATCTGCTCGCGCAGCTGCCCCTTGGCGCTCTCGGCCATCGCCTTGGCCTGGCGCACGAAACGGCCGAGCCTCGCCGCGTACTCCGGGAGACGTTCGGGCCCGAGGATGACGACGGCGAGGACGATGAGGAGGATGAACTCCCAGCCGGTGATGTTCACGCGTCGTTCCCTGCCCTGGTCACTGCCGTCCTGGTCACTGGGTCCTCGTCATTCGGGTGCCGCTCGCTGCTCGTGCCCGCCCGTGCGTGACGCGGTGGAGGTCACTCGCCGGTCGAGCCCTGCAGCGTCATCTTGACACTGATCTCTCGTCCACCGCGACGGACCTTCATCGTGACCTGGTCGCCGACCGCCTTGGAGCGGATGGCCACCACCAGGTCGTCGGGGTCGGTCACCCGGCGTCCCTCGAACTCGACGATGAGGTCACCGGCCCGCACACCGGCCTGGCCCGCCGGGCCGTCCTTCGTGACGGGCTCGCGGCCCTCGGCGGCCTCCTCGAGGATCTTGACGCCGTCACCCCCGGTGTACTGCCGGTCGAGGACGACGCCGATGACCGGGTGCTCCGCCTTGCCCGTCCTGATGAGCTGCTCGGCGGTCTTCCTCACCTGGTCGCTCGGGATGGAGAAGCCCACGCCGATGTTGCCCGACTGGGAGTCCGACGTGCCGGGCACGCGGGCGATCGCGGAGTTGACGCCGATGACGTTGCCCTGCATGTCGAGCAGTGGCCCGCCCGAGTTGCCGGGGTTGATGGCCGCGTCCGTCTGGATGGCGTTGATGTACGACTGCTCGTTGCCGTCCCCGCCGGGGCTGACGGGGCGGTTCAGCGCGCTCACGATGCCGGTGGTGACGGTGCTGTCCAGGCCGAGAGGTGCGCCGACGGCGATCACCTGGTCGCCGACGACGACCGACGAGGACGAGCCCATCGTCAGCGGTGGCAGGTCGGTGCGGCCGGTCTTCAGGACGGCCAGGTCGTAGGAGGCGTCCCGCCCCGCGATGGTCGCCTCGATCTCGGTGCCGTTGGAGAGCTGCACCTTGATGGCTCCCTCGTCGGCGGCGCTGGCGACGACGTGGTTGTTGGTGATGATGTGGCCGGCCTTGTCGGCGACGAACCCGGAGCCGGTGCCGTTGCCGTCGGCGCCGTTGACCTTGATGGTGACCACGCTCGGCAGCGCCTTGGCCGCGATGTTGGCGATGGACCCCTCGGGCCGGCTGGTCGCGCCGCTGCCCACCGTCGGGATCGACGCCTGACCGTCACCGAGGCGACCGAAGCCGAGGCGGTCGTTCGCACCGAGCCAGCCGCCCGCCAGACCACCGAACAGTCCGGCGACCAGGGCACAGACGGCCGCGATCGCGACGACCCCGCCCCAGCCGGGGCCCCGCCGCGCGGGGGCGCCCTGCGTCGTCGCGTGGTGGGACTGGGTCCAGTCGTGCTCCGGCTGGCCCCAGCCCTGACCCTGGTTCCAGCCCTGGCCGTGCGCCCAGCTCCCCTGCTGCCACTCGGGAGCCGCCCCACCCTGGTGGTGTGCCGCGCCGCCGTCGGCCGCGCTCCCCGCGCCCCAGGCCTGGTGTTCGTGGGCCGTGGAGGGCTGGGGGTCGTAGGCCCAGGCGGACTGCCCCGGCTGGGCGTACTCGGGCTGGGGGCCACCGTGGTGGGGGTACTGGGCCTGAGGCCCGGCACTGTGCTCGGACGCCGGAAGCGCCTGCGTGTTGTGCAGGTCCACCGGCTGTGTGTGGTCGACCTGGGCCGGTGTCTGCGAGGTCTGGGGACTCGGCGTGGCCTGCGGACTCGGCGTGGTCGACGGGCTTGGCGGGGTCGGCGGCGCCCACGGGTCCCACGCAGGGCCCGGTTCCCCGGACTCCCCCTCCCGGACGCCGCGGACGTCGGGATCGACCGGGGCCGGCACCGGAGCCTCGGGGCCCGCGTCCGGTTCGCCGCTCTCGGACCGCTGCCTCGGCTCGCCCTCGGCTGGCTGCTCTGGGCTGGGGTCGTGGCGCTCGGTCATGGCATCGATTGTGCCGAACGTGAGAGCCGGCTGCCCAGGACGGGTCCGGTGTTCGCGACCACGACCGTGCGCAGTGCGCCCGAGCGGACGGCACTCGCAGGGAACGGCGCCGGCGCAGTGCCCGGGACCCGTGCGGCCAGGGAGGTGCTCATGAGCCCCGGGGCCGACGACCGTGCCGGCTGGACCGCAGGGCCAGGGGACACGCGGGGCGGGGACGGCGGCACGAGCGGGGTCCCGACCACGGCGAGGCTCCACGCGGCCGCCGCCGAGGCTCCCGCTGCCAGGCCGGCGAAGACGGTCGCGCGCACCGGGGAGCGGTGCAGTGCCGGTGCGGCGCGGCTCACCACCGGGAGCGGCACCGGACCCGCGGGCCGCCGCGGGACCGGGGGCACCACCGGGCCACTGTCGCGCCGCACCGCCCACGCGGGGGGACGGCCGACAGCCGGGGTTGGCGCGTCGTGCTGGGCCGGGGCCGCGACCGGGTCGCAGTCGGCTCCCGAAGCGCCGAGCGAGAGGAGGCTGGCACGCAGGGCGCTGGGCACCTCCGGGCCTCCGGACCCGCGCAGCGAGGCGAGAAGTCGGCGCTCTGCCGCCACTGCGGATCGGCAGGACGTGCAGGACACCAGGTGGCGGTCCCACAGGAGCAGCTCGTCAGCGCACAGCGATCGGTCCGCGTAGGCGCTGAGCTCCGGGCCCAGGCACCGCGACGACCGTGCGAGCGGGCGGCCCAGGCTCATCGCGCGCCGGGGACCGGCCGGCGGAGCACGGGCAGGCCTCGGCGGGCGGGCGGCGTGGCACCGGCGGCGGGGCCGGCGGGCCCGGCGTCGCCGACAGGTCGCGGCGCTCCCGGGGCGCGATGGGCGAGCGCGTCACGCAGCAGCGCCCGCCCGCGGTGGATGCGCGAGCGCACGGTGCCGAGCTTGATGCCGAGCGTGGTCGCGATCTCCTCGTAGGACAGGCCCTCGATGTCGCACAGCACCACGGCGGCGCGGAAGTCCGGCGGCAGGGCGTCGAGCGCGCGCTGGACGTCGTCGTCGAAGTGTGTGGCGTCGTAGGCCTGCTCCGGGCCCGCCTCGCGGCTGGGCAGCCGGGCCGCGGACTCCTCGGAGAGCGCGTCGAAGCGGATCCGCTGCTTGCGCCGCATCTTGTCGAGGAAGACGTTGGTGGTGATCCGGTGCAGCCAGCCCTCGAAGGTGCCGGGCTGGTAGGAGTGCAGCGAGCGGAAGACGCGGATGAACACGTCGTGGGTGAGGTCCTCGGCGTCGTGCACGTTGCCGGTGAGCCGGTAGGCCAGGCGGTAGACGCGAGCCGAGTGCTGCTCGACGATCTCCTCCCAGGTGGGGGGCACCCACGCCTGGTCGGCCGAGGCTGCCTCGGCTGTCGCGCCGAGCTGCCTCTCGATCTGGCCGGTCGCGGTCACATCCCTCACCTCCGTGTGGCGCGCCGTGCGCGCGGTTGCACGGGTGGACGACCGTGCAGTGTCGATGGTTCCCCAACAACCTGAACGTTGCCTGTATGCCGCGTCCGGCCGATTGACCCGGTCGCCGGTCGGTGGGGACCCGGCGGACGGGTGAGCTGGGCTGCTGCGGGGGATTCGTCCTGCGCGCCCTCGCGGATGGCTCCCGCCCGCACGCTTGCCGCGGCAGTAGGGTTGCCCGCATGACCGCACAGAAGCCCGCCAGCTGGGCCTACGCAGAGGAGTTCGTCACCGAGGCACCGGTGATCGAGCAGGCCCGCCGTCGCGGCGAGGAGCTGGGCGCGCCCCCCGTGGGCAACGGCGCGGGAGTCGTGCTGCGGCTGCTCGCGGCCGCGGTGAAGGCCAAGTCGGTCGTCGAGGTCGGTACCGGCGCGGGCACCTCCGGTCTCTGGCTGCTCGAGGGAATGCCCAGCGACGGCATCCTGACCACGATCGACGTCGAGCCCGAGCACCAGGCCGCGGCCCGACGCGCCTTCCAGGAGGCCGGCATCCCGCCGCAGCGCACCCGGGTCATCAGCGGCCGCGCCCTCGACGTGCTGCCCCGCATGACCGACGGCGCCTACGACATGGTCGTGGTCGACGGTGAGAAGTCGGAGTACCCGGAGTACGTCGAGCACGCCATCCGGCTGCTGCGCTCGGGCGGGGTGCTGGTGCTCGACAACATGCTCTGGCACGACAAGGTGGCGGACCCGGCCTCGCGCGACGCCCAGACCACCGTCCTGCGGGACCTCGGCAAGACACTGCGCGACGACGACCGGCTGATGCCGGCCCTGCTGCCCGTGGGCGACGGAGTGCTCGCGGCCGTCAAGCGCTGAGAGTCCTCCCCCGTTCGAGGTAAACGCGCCGGTGATCACCGGCGCGTTT